>DBGCIZ010000198.1:0-25796 GCA_048355355.1 Christensenellaceae bacterium
ACATGGAGATGCCCCCCGAAAGCTGGCCCATGGGGGAAAGGCAGCCCTGCAGGGCCAGGGCTGCGCCGGCGGCAGCCGCCGAGGCCAGCATGGGCTTGAGGAGAAAGCTGCCAAGGGGCGGGCGGGCCCTGGAAAATTTAAGGGCCATGGCGACATCTATGGCGGCGGTAAGGGCATAGCAGAGGACAGAGCTGAAAGCGGCGCCCCAGATATTGATGGCGGGAACCTGAATCAGCCAAATGCCGACGAAAATCTTGATAGCAGAGCCAAACACCAGGCTGACCACTGGCAGGGAGGAGCGGGAGAGCCCCTGGAGGATGCCTGTGGAAATCTGAATCATGGAGAGCAACAGGATGCTGGGGCTCATCAGACGGAGCAGGGAGGCGGCGATGCTCATTTCCTCCGCAGACAGGGAGGAATACAGCAGGGAAAGCATAGGCTCTGCAAGGGCGTAGAACAGAACGAAAAAGGGAAGGCCCAGAAGGACGGACATGCGCAGCCCCAGGGCAGACTGGTTTACCACGGATTCCCGGCGGTTTTTAGCCGCCGCGGCGGAAATAGCGGGAACGAGACTGATGCCGATGGAGACGGAGAGGACCCCGGGCATGGAAATCAGGGGAGAGACGAAGCCGGTCAGAATGCCATAGAGGGAAGATGCCTCGGACGAAGAGCAGCCGATGGAGGTCAGCACGCGAATTACCACAGAGGAGTCTATTAAATTGACAATGGGAACGACGCAGGCCCCCAGGGTGATGGGCACGGCCATGGGGAGAATCTCCCTAAGAGGAGAGGTGGCCGGGGCAGGGGCCAGGGAGCGCCCAGCCTGGGTTCGGCCATAGCGAAAATAGCTGATGACCATGACGAGCAGGCCTGCCAGCTCGCTGAGGGTGACGCCCAACAAAGCGCCGGCAGCCCCATACTCGGGCCCCATGGGAGCCATCAGCCCGGCAATCCAGATGCCGCCCCCCAGTTTGACCGCCTGCTCCGTAACCTGAGAGCAGGCAGTGGGGGTCATTTGCTGAAGCCCCTGGAAATACCCGCGAATTGCCGCGCATATGGCAATCAAAAACAGAGAGGGCGCCAGCGCCTTGATGGGAATCGAGGCGGAGCTCATGCCGATAAGCCTGGCCACAGGCCCGGAAAAGAGAAACAGGGCGCAGGCAGAGAGCGCGCCTAGAATGGAGAGGAGAATGAGCGCGCAGCGGAAGATCGCCTTGGCGCCCGAGGGATTGCCCATGGCCGTTTTGGCGGAGACCAGCTTGGATACGGCCGTTGGCAGGCCAGAGGTCGAGATGACTGCCAGCAGGTTGAAGGCAGGGTAGGCCATCTGATAGTTGCCCATGCCCTCGGAGCCCAGAATATTCCCCAGGGGAATGCGGTAAATGGCGCCCAGCACCTTGCAGATGATGCCGGCAATGGCCAGAATGGCGGCGCCTTGAAAGAAGCTTTTTTTGGTCAAAGGATTCCCTCCCAGCAGCTGGCGCTTTGTAAGATATTAGATAGATATGAAGGGTTTTGCGTACGTATGAGCCGAAGGAGGGCTGAAAAAGTAACGAATCAGTAAAGATTGCTTAAAAAAATCAGGAAAAAGCCTTGTAATATGCGTTTAATTTGGTTATAATCACTGTGGTATCAGAAGAAGCTTCTGAAAATCCCCTTTGGGATGGGTTTTAAGAAGAATGACAAAGAAAGAAATGATGATAGGAGGATCGGAACATTGAATAAAACAGAACTCATCGCTAAAATCGCTGCAGATGCGAAGCTCTCTAAAAAGGATGCAGAAAAGGCCCTGGTGGCTTTTATGGATACTGTAGTGGAAGAGCTGGGTAAGGGCGAAAAGGTTCAGATTGTCGGTTTCGGCACCTTTGAGGCTCGGCAGAGAGCGGCGCGCAAGGGTATCAACCCTCTGACAAAGGAGCCTATCGATATCGCCGCTTCCGTTATCCCGGCGTTTAAGGCGGGCAAGGCGTTTAAGGACGCGATGAAATAAGACTTCTGACAATGAGGCCCCTGCCCGCGAGAGACGGTCAGGGCCTTTTGTTTCACATGGCAAAGGATGGAATCGAACGGAAAAACTGGCGGGAGCACAATGAGATTAGATAAATATCTGAAGGTATCGAGGCTGATTAAGCGGAGGACGGTGGCGAACTCGGCCTGCGGCGGAGGCCGGGTGCTGGTCAACGGAAAGGAGGCCAAGCCAGGCCATAAGCTGAAGGAGGGCGACACGATTACCATTGAGTTTGGAGCCAGGCCGGTGGTGGTCCGGGTGACAAAGCTGGCGGAGAGCGTTCGTAAAGAGGATGCTCAAACCCTCTATGAGGTCATTGACGGATGAAGATATACGGAGTCATACTGGCGGCAGGCAGCGGCCGGAGAGTAGGCGCAGATAAAAACAAGGTGTTCCTCCCCATCGCAGGGAGGACTGTGCTTGAGCATACACTGGAGGCCTTCAAAAAAGCGGGCTGCTTCCACCGGATTTATATCGTTTGCAAGCCCAGAGAAAAAGGGTATGTGGGGAAGCTGGCCAAGGCCGTGCTGAAGGGGGGCTATGAGCTGGTTCCCGGCGGCGCAGAGCGGCAGGACTCCGTGAAAAACGCGCTAGACCAGATTCCCTCTCAGGAGGAGGACATCATCGCCATACACGATGGCGCCCGTTGCCTGGTGCAGCCGGCGTTTATCAACAAATGCGTGAAAAGCGCCATCCGCTATGGCAGCGGAGTGGCCGCAAAGCGGGCGACAGATACAGTAAAGCTGTTGAACGGGGACCAGATTGAGCAGACGCTGGACCGGAACAACATCGCCCTGATGGAGACGCCGCAGGTGTTCCGGGCGGATATTATTAAGAGGGCCTATGCCAAGGCCTATGAGGACGGCTACTACGGGACGGACGAGTGCGCCCTGGCGGAGCGCCTGGGCATTTCTCCGAAAATCGTCACGACCCATAAAAACAACCTGAAAATAACCAATCGACATGATTTTAAATTAGGGGAATTTTATCTGATGAATGACAACAGCTATAGAGTGGGCCATGGCTTTGATGCACACAGGCTGGCAGAGGGACGCAGGCTGGTTCTGGGCGGCGTGGAAATCCCCTATGAAAAGGGGCTGGACGGCCACTCTGACGCAGATGTGCTCATCCATGCGGTGATAGACGCTCTGCTGGGAGCTGCCGGCCTGCCGGATATTGGGCGCCAGTTTCCCGATACGGACGAGGCATACCGGGGCATTTCCAGCATTCAGCTGCTGGAGCGGACGGCAGAGCTGATGAAGCGGCAGGGCTTCACCATTGGCAACGTGGACTGTACTTTGATTTTGCAGCGGCCAAAGGTAGCGGCCTACACGCAAAGAATGGAGAAGAACATGGCAGACGCCCTGGGCGCGGCGGATGAGAGAATTCATGTGAAGGCGACCACAACAGAAGGGATGGGCTTCACCGGGGACGGACAGGGCATTGCGGCCAGCGCCGTCTGCTTTTTAATCCGCCATCCGGGATTAATCTGAGGGGAGGGACCAGATGCTCATTAAGGGGACGAAAAAGACAGGCTTTGCACGCTCTAAATACGCGCCTCTGATTAAGCTTTTGATTGTGGCAGGGTCGGTCATAGCGGTGGCGGCGCTGGTCATCTTTGTTGGCATTCCTCTGCTTAATGGGGAGGATTTGAGCCAGCAGCAGTCGCCGCAATATGTGGAAAATGAGTTTCAAACCCCCAATGAGGAGAGCCGGAACGACCAGCCGGAGGATTTGAGCCTGCTGCAGAGAGAGGCGATTATTCAGTATAATACCATTAACGATGCCTTTATGTATGGAAACGAGATTGTGTTCAGCACGGCTAGCGTAGAGGGGAACAACTCTAACTATAAATCCCTGATGATTTACAATGCAGAGACGGAAGAGGTACAGAACTTAAACGTAGACGTAAAATTCGCCAATATTGTGGAAATCGAGATGAACGATAAATACATCGTCTGGGACGATGCCTCTGCCAGCGGCGGGGGCAGGGTCGTGATGTACGACCGGGCGAAGGGCGAGCAAAAGGTCATTAAGGAATATGCCTATGGCATGCCGCAGCTTTCCCTGTATCAAAATTATCTGGCCTTTGTGCAGCAGGCGGGAGAAAATTTGGACAGGCTCTATGTAGTGGACCTTTCGACAGGGGAATCCACCTGCTTCAAGCTTTGGGAGAACCTGCCCGCCCCGCCGACCCCCGTCCATCTTTCAGAGGCGGGGCTGACCTACGCCATAACGGCAACAGATAATGGCGTGCTCTCGGGAATTTTGTACCAGGTTCCTTTGGACGGCGGGGAGATTCAAATGCTGGAGACGGACCATATGATTTACCATCCCAAGGCGGGGGGCGACTATGTGGCGTTTCTCTCCTCCAACACAGGCGCGCCAACCACCCTTTATTTAAGCAAAAATATGGAAATGCCGGTGGCGATTATCGAAGGGGTGACCAATTTTGAGATGGGGGATAACTACCTGGTCTACACAAAAGACGACGTGGTCTATCTTTACGATTGCGAGACGGAGCAGCACTTCCGGCTGAATTCCAGCATTTCCAAGGGGATTCTCTCTAGCCTGAGCGAGGATGCCGTTTGCTGGTATGATGTGACGGGGGAGAATGGCTACGAGGAGTATAACGTGGTGAAATACGCCCATCTGGAGAGAGACAATGGCTAAGGCAAGGGTTTATTTTGAATGCACGGAATGCGGTTATGAATCCGTCAAATGGATGGGCCGGTGCCCCTCCTGCGGCAACTGGAACTGCCTGGAGGAGAGGACAGAGGCGCCTGCGGCTGCCGCAGCTCCGGGTTTGGCTGGGCACGCGGCGCAGGCGCGCCCCCTGCGGGAAATTCCCTCGGTGGGAAACAGGCGCATTTTCACCGGCATAGGCGAGTTGGATAGAGTCCTGGGCGGAGGTATTGTGGCGGGCAGCGTCATTCTGGCAGGCGGCGAGCCGGGCATTGGGAAGTCCACTTTGTTTTTGCAGGCGGCGGATGCCCTGGCACAAAAGGGGAAGGTGCTATACGTCTCTGGCGAGGAGTCTGGCGAGCAGGTCCGGCTGCGGGCAGAGCGGTTGGGGCTGAAAAGCGAAATGCTGTTTTTGGCGGAGACGCAGCTGGAGGCAGCCCTGGCCTGCGCAGAGGCGGAAAAGCCCAGCTTTCTCATTGTGGATTCCATCCAGACCATGGCCAGCGCAGAATCGACCTCGGGGGCAGGCAGCGTCAGCCAGGTACGAGCCTGCGCCGCCAGCCTGGCCCGGTATGCCAAGACCTCTGGCGCGGCGGTGTTTATCATCGGCCATGTGACAAAGGATGGGGCGATTGCAGGCCCGCGGGTGTTGGAGCACCTGGTGGATACCGTTCTGTATTTTGAAGGAGAGCGGTTCAGCTCCTTCCGCATTTTGCGGGCAGTGAAAAACAGGTTTGGCTCCACCAACGAAATCGGCGTCTTTGAAATGGGGGACGGGGGCATGCGGGAGGTGAAAAACCCCTCGGCGATGATGCTTTCCTCCCACGAGAAGGATGTGGCCGGGGCCTGCGTCTTTGCTTCCATGGAGGGGACGCGCCCCGTTTTGGTAGAGGTGGAGGCATTGGTCAGCGCCACAGCCTACGGCATGGCGAAGCGGCAGGCCACTGGGCTGGATTACAACAGAATGAGCCTGATTATCGCAGTGCTGGAGAAAAAAATCGGCCTTAAGCTATACGACCAGGATATTTTCGTCAACGTGGGAGGCGGGATGCGCATCCAGGAGCCGGCGTTGGATTTGGCGGTGGCGGCGGGCATCGTCAGCAGCCTGCGCAACAAGCCAATTCCCGGCACGTCAGTATTTTTTGGGGAAATTGGCCTGACAGGTGAGTTGCGCCACATTTCTCAGGCGGAAAAACGCCTGGGGGAGGCGGAGCGGATGGGTATGGCCAAGGCGGTTCTTCCCTACGCGAACGCAAAGGCCATGAAGAAGCATACGGCGATGCAGATAGTCGGCGCGAAAAATCTGGGGGATGCCCTGGCGGCGCTGTTTCATTAAATGATAAAGGGTTATATATTAATAAAAGGGAAAAATACATATAATAAGAATAATTATGAATTTAATTTCCTGTATAAAACAGGAATGGGTGAGCCATATTATTGGCATAGGAATGCAGGCAGAGCTTAAAAGAAAAGGAGAAAAAACATGAGAGACCTGAAAGAGCTGAAGGGAACGAAAACAGAGGCCAATTTGGAGCAGGCATTTGCAGGCGAATCTGAGGCGAGAAATACCTACACCTTCTTTGCGTCCAAAGCGAGAAAAGAGGGCTTTGTGCAGATTGCCAATTTCTTTGAGGAGACGGCGGCAAATGAGAAGGAGCATGCAAAGCTCTGGTATAAACTGCTGAACGGCGGAGAGATTGGCTCCACGGAGGAGAACCTGGAAAAGGGAGCTGCCGGCGAGCACTATGAGTGGACCGATATGTACGTAAAAATGGCAAAGGAGGCCCGGGAAGAGGGCTTTGACCAGATTGCCGCAATGTTTGATGGCGTAGCTGCCATTGAAAAGGAGCACGAGCAGAGATATCTCAAGCTGCTGGAAAACGTCAAGTCCGGCAAGGTTTTTGCCAGAGAGGACGAGCAGGTTTGGCAATGCGCCAACTGCGGCCATATCTATGTGGGCAAGGAGGCCCCCATGGTATGCCCCGTTTGCAAGCACCCCAGAGCGTACTTCCAAATCAAGGCAGACAACTATTAAGCTGATATCAACGTCGGACAAGGCCGGAAAGCGCTCCGGCCTTTTTTCGTGGAAAAAAGAAAAACGGTACTTGCATTTTACCATCTGCTATGGTATGCTGAGCGTAGAAAAAGAAAAATGAAATGGTGTTCCACAATGCGAAATGATGCGACGGGAGAGAAAAAAAGCATACAGTCTTTGGAAAGAGCCTTTGACATCCTGGAGCTGCTGGCTGTGCAAGGGGCGCAGCCCTTAAATGCCATCGCAGAGGGAACGGGCCTTTCGAAAAGCACGGCCTACCGAATCCTATCGACCCTGTGCCTGCGCGGCTATGCAGAGCAAAAGCAGGCGGGGGGAGAGTATCGGCTGGGCTTGAAGCTGGCCGAGATAGCCAGCCTGAAGCTGAACCAGCTGGAGCTAAAAACAGAGGCGCAGCCCTATTTGCGAGAGCTTTCGCAAAAGCTGGGGCAGGCGGTGCACCTGGGCGTGCTAAAGGGCATGGACGTGGTGTATATCGACAAGGTAGAGCCCGTCAACACCCTCCGCATGTATTCCGCCATTGGCAGGCGGGTTCCAGTGCAGCGGGCGGCTATGGGCAAGGTGCTCCTGGGCAATCTGGAGATGAGCGACCTGCTGGAATATGCGGCAGTCTTGCCCTACACCAAAAAGTGCAAAAACACGATTACGCAGCCGGAGGTTTTGGCAGAGCAGGTCGCCTTGGCAAAAAAGCAGGGCTACGCCGTAGATGACGAGGAAAACGAGGAAGGAATCCGCTGCGTTGCAGCGCCGGTTTACGACTATCGGGGCGTCATTATGGCGGCGGTGAGCGTTTCGGGAGATAGGGACATTATTGCAAAAGAGCGGGACGAGGAGATTGCGGCGCTGGTAAAAAAGGCAGCGGCGGGGATTTCGGCCCGGATGGGATATCAAAAACGGCCCTTGCAGGGCTGAGACGGATAAAAAGGAAAAAAGGAGAGATATCATAATGGCGCAGGTAGTTTGTTTTGGGGAATTGATGCTCAGGCTGGCCCCGATGGGATATGGAAGGATTGTGCAGGCGGATACCTTTGAGGCCACCTATGGCGGGGGAGAGGCGAACGTGGCCGTTTCCCTGGCGAACTATGGAGTGGATGCGGCCTTTGTCTCCAAATTCCCAGAGAATCTGGTGGGGGATGCGGCCAGAAACAGCCTGCGGAAATACGGCGTGAATGTCTCGCACATCGCACGGGGCGGCGAGCGACTGGGCATCTACTATTGCGAGAAGGGCGCCTCCATGCGACCCAGCTGCGTGATTTACGACAGAGCCCATAGCGCCATTGCTGAGGCGACCAGGGAGGATTTCGACTGGGATGCCATTTTTGACGGGGCGGAATGGTTCCACTTTACAGGCATTACGCCGGCATTGGGAGACAATGTGGCGGAGATTTGCAAGGAGGCCTGCCAGAAGGCCAAGGAGCATGGCCTGACGGTCAGCTGCGATTTGAATTTCAGAAAGAAGCTTTGGACCTCTGAAAAGGCGGGCAAAGTCATGGGAGAGTTGATGCAATACGTGGATGTGCTCATCGCCAATGAGGAGGATGCCGAGAAGGTCTTTGGCATTTCCGCGCCGGAGACGGACATTGTATCGGGAAAAATTTCCGAGGAGGGCTATAAAGCTGTGGCGAAGGAGCTGTGCCAGCGGTTTGGCATAAAAAAGGTGGCCATCACCCTGCGGGAATCCATCTCCGCCTCGGATAATGGCTGGTCTGCCCTCTATTGGGACGGCAAGGACTTCCTCCGCTCCAAGCGTTACGACGTAAGGATTGTGGACCGGGTTGGCGGCGGAGATAGCTTTGGCGGCGGACTGATTTACGCCTCCCTAAATCATATGGACTCCAGGCAGACCATTGAGTTTGCCGTGGCAGCGTCGGCGCTGAAGCACACCATTGAGGGAGATTTCAACATGGTGTCCGTCAAAGAGGTGGAGACGCTGATGGGCGGGGATGGCTCCGGCCGGGTTCAGAGATAGTGCACAATAAAATAATATATACAACCAAAAGAAGGATGGGAGAAAGGCGCATGCGCTTTTCTCCCTTCTTCAAACACAGAGAAAGACGTGATGATAGATTTTCACACAATCCTGATTGAAGTTTCATATTTTTTATGATACATTGATGATAGAAAACACTCGAAAAAATGATATAGGAGGAAAAATCATGAAATCTGCATATCTGAAGGCACCGTTCCAATTTGAGCTGAGAGAGATTCCAATCCCGGAGATTGGAGACGACGACGTTTTAATCAAAATCAAGGCCTGCGGCTTCTGCGGCCACGAGATGATTTTGGCAAAATACGCGGCGGAGGAGTGGACGCCCTTTGGCCATGAGTTTGCCGGCATCATCGAGAAAAAGGGCGCAAACGTAAAAAACCTGGAAATTGGCGATAAGGTCGTGGTGGAGACTTCTACCTTCAACCCCTATTCGGATATTTCCCGCAACGGCCGGGTGGATTTGGATAGCGACATCATCAACTATATTGGCACGCGGGACACCATGGGCTTTGCGGAATATACTGCGGCGCCTGCAGCCCTGTGCGTCAAATTTGATACTATGTCCTTTGAAGAGGGCAGCATGATTGAGCCAATGGGCGTGGCCATGGACCTGTTTAAAACGGCGGATATCCGCTTAGGCGACGATGTCCTCTGCCTGGGCTTGGGGCCCATCGGACTGATGGCGCTGCAGATGGCAAAGGCAGCCGGCGCAAGAAAGGTCTACGCAGCAGACCTCTCCACCTGCGGCAAGCGGGCCGAGCTGGCGAAGAGCTTTGGCGCAGACGAGGTGATTTTCACCGACAAGGTGGACATCAAGACCTATGAATTTGCCAGGGGCGGCGTGGACAAGGTTTTGCTGACGGCGCCTCCTGCCCTGATTGAGCCGGCGACCCATACCCTGAATATGGGCGGCGTGCTGGCATTCCTGGGGATTGCCTATGGCCCAGCCGCTATTGCGACCTTTGACTCCAACCTGGTGCATCACAAGAAAATCCAGATTCGGGCCTCGGATGCCGTTCCCGCTCTGTATTTCCCCATGTGTATCGACCTGGTGGAGGCGGGCATGGTGGATTTGAAGTCCCTGATTTCTCAGACCTTCCCCCTGGAGGAGACGGTGGAGCAGCTGCACTATTTTGTGGAGCATCCGGAGACGGCAGTCAAGGCTATTATGGTAAGGGAATAAGCCAGAGAATAAGAAAGGCCTCCTGCAATCAGGGGGCCTTTTTGAATGAAAGTGAAGTACCCTGTTTTACTTGAGGGAATACTGGCCCAGAATGTTGAGGGCGTTGGATTCCTTTAAAAGGACATCGTAAAGATTCAGGCCTGTAGCGCTGCATGCCGCAGCCAGATAGAACAACACATCCCCCATCTCCTGCTGGATGATGTCTGCGCAGCTTTCGCAAAGCTGCCCCTCAATTCCATAGGACTCGTGCTGCCCCTTGGCGCCGTTGACCGTGATGCAGCCGCACTGAGTGGAGGCCTTAATCATTGCCCTGGAAAAGCGGCTGGCCGCTGTTTCGAATTTGGAGATAATATCGAGAATATTCCGATTTCTGTCGATACTGCTGTCCACAGTGGTCTGAAAATCGGCCACTAATATGTCGTTTAAATTTGAGGCCATGGTGATCTCTCCTTCCGCCTTCTTTAAATTTATTATAAGAAGTGGAGAGAGGCTTTGTCAAATAGAAATGTGTGCGTTTTGTGAATAAAAACAAGGGAAATCATGAAGCTGTTGACAGCAGCCCATTTTATAGCTTATCATCATAATATTACAGCAGAAAATTTTAAAGGGAAAGGAGGAGTAGGTTGAAAAACATTATTAAGACAGCGTTAATTATTGCGGGCATTGCAATCGGGCCGGGCATTGTGGCCGCTTTGTTTGGGCTTTTCCGCATTGTCAGCGGAGTGGATGCCTATACGTCGCTGCTGCCATGGGTCGTTATGGTTATTTTTATTGGAAGCGGAATTATTTCAGGGCTTATTGCAATTATTTTTTCAGAGCGCATGGCAGTGCGGATTCAAGGTTTTGTGTCGAAAACCGAGGAGCGCGTCTCCAAGGTTCCCCCGGCGACGGTTATCTTTGGCAGCATTGGGCTGGTGTTTGGCCTGCTGGTGGCGTTTTTGCTGTGCTGGCCGGTGGGGAACATCCAGGTGGCGTGGCTCAGCGTGCCCATCAGCATTATCATATATATTATCTGCGGCTCTCTGGGCGTTCGCATTGGCGCCAGGAATGCGGAGCGGATGTCCAAGTCAATCCGAGGCGCGAGAAGCAGGCGGCGCGAGGAAAAACTGGACAAGCCAAAGGTCTTTGCCCCCAAAATATTGGATACCAGCGTCATCATAGATGGGCGCATTTTCGATATTTTAAAGACGGGCATCATGGAAGGGACGATTGTCATCCCCGAATTTGTCCTGGTGGAGCTGCGGCATATTGCCGATTCGGCAGACAGCCTGAAGCGAAACAAGGGGCGCAGGGGCCTGGATATTCTGGGGAAGATACAAAAGGAGCTGGATATTCCGGTGGAAATCTCCTCGCGGGACTATGAGGATGTTCCCGAAGTGGACGCCAAGCTGCTGCACATGGCCAAGGAATTGGGCGGCAAGGTGATTACAAACGATTTTAACCTGAACAAGGTGGCGGCAGTGCAGGGCGTAGAAGTGTTTAACATCAACGAACTGGCCAACGCCGTGAAGCCGGTAATGCTGCCGGGCGAGGAATTTGAGGTTCGCATCATCAAGGAAGGCAAGGAAAACGGCCAGGGCATCGCCTATTTGGATGACGGCACCATGGTGGTAGTGGAAAATGGCCGGCGAAAAATCGGCCAGAAGCTGCCTGTCGTCGTCACCAGCGTGCTGCAAACTGCGGCGGGAAGAATGATTTTTGTCCGAATCAATAACCAGTAGGCAAATGCGCAGGCGCCCAGGCTCCGGCCTGGGCTTTTGCTTAAGGGGATTGCAATCCCTTTAGCCTTTTAGTATAATGAACAAATGTAGAAATACCGATTTAGAGGAGCTGTATTATGATAAAAAAGATTTTGGCCACAGGCGTGGCGGCACTGATGATGCTTGGCGCGGCGGGCTGCAATATGGTGTTTCTCAATGAGGAACGGGATCAGCAAACCGTGGTTGCCACGGTAAACGGCGAGGATATCTTGAAGCCGGAGGTCATAGAGCTTTACGATGTGTATAAGAGCATGTATGGCATTACGGAGGACAACGAGGATTCTGAGGACGCCAGGGAGACGGTTCGGGAGCTGAAGGACTTGCTGCTGGACGCCATGGTGGACCAAGTGCTGGCGGAGCAGAAGGCGGCTGAGTTGGGTCTCACGCTGACAGACGAGGAGCAGCAGGAGATTGACGACGAAATCGAGCAGGTGCTGGAGCAGATTCAGACCTCTGCGGAGTCCTATGCAGATTCGGCAGTGGCGGCGGATAGCACCATCGACCGGGATGCCTATATTGAGCAGGAAGTAGAATACATGAAGGAAAACTACGGCATCAACGACGGCTCCTACCGGGAAAGTCTGGAGAGCGATAGGCTCATCCAAAAGCTGCGAGAATATACGCTGGATGGATATACGCCCACGGATGAGGAAATCCAGACCTGGTATGACGAAAATCTGGAGACCCAGCGGGAGGATTTGCAGGAAAATCCGGCAAACCTGAGCACCTATGAAAGCTCCAGCATTGTTCTCTATCAGCCGGAGGGCTACCGCTATGTCCGGGATATTTTCATCAGTCTGGACGACGAGGTGCAGGATGAAATTGAAGCCCTGCGGGACGAGGGCAAGGACGACGAGGCCGATGCCCTGCGGGACGAGGCGTTGCAGGCGATTGAGTCTGAGGCCAACGAGGCATACGAAAAGGCTACGGCAGAGGGCGCGGATTTCTCTGCGGTATTAGCGGAGTATACGGACGATACGGGGATGAAATCAGAGCCGGCCATGACCACGGGCTACCGGATTTACGAGGGCTCGACCACATATAACGAGACGATTGTGAACACGGGAATGTCCCTGGAAAATGTGGGCGATATTTCGGAGCCGGTGGCAACGGACAGCGGCTACTATATCATAGAATATACTGGCGATATGGCTTCCGGCGAGGTGCCTCTGGAGGATGTCCGGGACGAAATTGAGGAACAGCTGATTTCGGACAAGACGGAGGAAAACTACAACGCTGCCATGGAGCAATGGCGAGAGGAAGCGGAAATCACAAAGTACTACGACAGGCTTTACTATTAAAAGCCTTGGGCGGCTGCGCAGCGGCGCAGGCGGGGAGACATGCGGGCAGGAATTCTGCCCGCTTACGCTTACATGGCGCATATGAGAATTAGGGAAAGGGAAACCTGCTGGGAATACATTGAGCGCTGCGGCAAGCCGGTGTTTCTTTACGGCATGGGAAACGGCGCAGATAAAATTATGGACCGGCTGCTAGGCATGGGAATCCGGCCGGCAGAGGTCTTTGCCAGCGACGACTTCGTCCGGGGGCAGAGCTTTCGGGGCTATCAGGTCAAACGGTTTGGAGAGGTCGCAGGGCAATACGGGGATTTTGTCATCCTGCTGGCCTTTGCCTCAGAGCGCCCGGAGGTGATGGCGCGAATTGACCAGTTGGATGCAGAATGGGATTTGCGCTGCCCGGATATGCCGGTCTTTGGGGAGGACGTGTTTGACTGGGCCTATTTGGAGGAGCACAGGAGCCAGATGGAGCAAGCCTACGCCCTGCTGGAGGAGCCATCCAGAAGAGTATTTGACGGAATTGTCAATTACAAGCTGAGCGGCAAGCTGGCCTATCTGCGGGAGATTCACTCCCAGCGCAGAAGGGATATTGTAGAGTTGATTGCTCCAAGGGATGGAGATGCCTACGCGGACCTGGGCGCCTACGATGGCGATACCATTCGGGAGATGGAGGGCTTGGCCCGGCTCTCTCATATTTATGCGCTGGAGCCGGATGCAAAAAACTTTGCAAAGCTGGCGCGGGCCTATGGGGCAGCGGAAAACGTCTCTCTTTACAATCTGGCGGCCTATGACAGGGCAGCGGAGTTGGCCTTTGACGGAAAAGCCGGGAGAAATTCTGCCCTGAGCAGGGAAGGGCGGCAGCGGGTTCCCGCGGAGAGCCTGGATCACCTTCTGGCGGGGCGGCCGGTGCAGCTGGTGAAGCTGGATGTTGAGGGGGCGGAGGCAGCAGCCCTGGCGGGCATGGAGGAGACTATCGCCCGGTGGCGTCCGTCCATGATGGTAAGTGCATACCATAAAACAGGGGATTTTTTCGAGCTGCCGATTTTTTTGGCAGAGCGTGGCTATGCCCCAAGGCTGAGGAAGCATCCCTATTATCCCTGCTGGGAGGTCATGGTTTACTGTAGGGGGAATATTTAAAATTCGTTCATAGATTAGTATTGTAATGGGAGTTTTTGCGGTATAAAATAGTAATGATATGTTGTATGAAGACGTGAGACGGTGCATTGAGGAAAATGCGCTGATTAAAAAGGGAGATACGGTGGGAATCGCAGTCAGCGGCGGAGCGGATTCCGTTGCGCTGGCTTTCCTGTTGTCTGCCATGGGCAAGCGGGAGGGCTTTCAGACGGTTATCCTCCACTATGAGCACGGCATCCGGGGGGAGGAATCCCTGCGGGATATGGGCTTTGTAAAGAAGTTTGCAGAGGGGATGTCTGTCCCCATCATCATAGAGCAGGGCAACGTGCCAGAGGAGGCCCAGGGCGAAAGTCTGGAATCCGTAGCCAGGCGGATGCGCTACGAATTCTTTATCCGAACCATGCGGGAGAAGGGGCTGGCTTCTATTGCCGTGGCCCATCATCTGGAGGACCTGGCTGAGACGCTGGTGATGAACCTGGTGCGCGGCTCCGGTCTGGACGGACTGACGGCCATGCGGCCCAAGCGGGAGCCGGGGATTATCCGGCCTATGCTCTATGTGAGGAAGCAGGAAATTCTGGATTTTATCGAAAAATACCGCCTGCCCTTTGTGTATGATTCGTCTAACGATTCGGTGGAATTCACCAGGAACTTTGTCAGAAGCCAGGTGATGCCGCAGCTGAGAGAAATCAATCCTGCCGCAGACGAATCCATTGCCCGGGCATATTTGCTGCTGCGGGACGATTTAGATTTGCTGCGCGCCTATACGGACAGGGAGTTTGCCAGGGTGGCGGAATGTGACGGACGCACTGTTTCGATTGATTTGACGGAGTTTAATAAATTACCAGTGGCAATGCAGCGCAGAATTATCCGCCGGGCCATTGGAAGTGTCGCCTCTCTTATCGATATTGAGAAGCATAATGTGGACCAGATTGTCCGTCTGGCTCAGGCGGACAGGACGGGAAAGTATACCAAAAAGAACAACGTTTTGGCCGTGGTAGCTTATCACAGGCTGAAAATCTCTCAATGCCCGTCCCCGAGCCGTGAGGATATGGAGCGGCCAGAGCTGCCCCTGGTGCAGGTGGTAGAGCTGGAAAGCTGCGAGGCCGCGCCGGAGGCATTCCCAAAAAGCGGAGAGTTGACCCAGTATGTGGATGGAGACCAGCTGAAGGGGGCTGTGGTGCGGACAAGGCGGGATGGAGACGTGTTCCAGCCCCTGGGCATGGAGGGAACCAAAAAGCTGAGCGACTGGTTCATCGATAAAAAGGTGCCCCGGGAGCAGCGGGATGCCGTGCCTCTGGTGGCAAAGGGCGCGGAGGTTCTCTGGATTGTGGGGATGGCGCTGTCTGACGGGGTAAAAATATGCGAGGAGACAGACAACATTGTGAAAATAACCTTTTGCAGGGAGCTAATCAATGAGCAAGGGAACCATGCGTCAGGACATTCTTGAAATTATCCTGACGGAAGAGGAGATTGTGGGCAGGGTGAAGGCCCTGGCCAAAAGCATTGAAGACGATTACGCAGGGAAGGATTTGGTCATGGTATGCGTGCTGAACGGCGCGGCAGTGTTTTACATCGCCTTGATGATGGAAATGACCATCCCCCTGGAGATGAATTTTATCCGGGTGTCCAGCTATGGAAGCGGCATGAGCTCCAGCGGGACGGTGCGCATTCTATATGACCTGGAGACGGATATTTCTGGCCGAGATGTGCTGATTGTAGAGGACATTATCGACTCTGGCCATACGCTGGAGCGGCTGACTCAGCTGCTGCGGGACCGGGGCGCAAGGACCGTAAGGTGCTGCTGCCTGCTGGATAAAAAGGAGCGGCGGGAGGTCCCGATGGAGGCAGACTATGTTGGGTTTGACGTGCCGGATAAATTTTTGGTAGGCTACGGCCTGGATTACGCGGGGAAATACAGGAACCTGAAATATATCGGCACTTTGAAGCCGGAAATTTACGTATAAGGAGGAGCGCTTTTTGAAGAAGTTTTTAAGAGGGCCGCTGATTTATATTCTGATTATTCTTGCAATCATCCTTTTGGCGCAGCCCTTTGGAAGCTGGTCTCAGACGAGCACAAAAGAGCTGGGATATACTGAATTTTTGGAAAGGGTAAAATCCGGGGAAATCACGCGGATTTCCGTGACCGATTATACGGCCGTGGCGCTGACGGAAAATTCGCAAATCAGCGAAACAGACTTCCCCGCGCAATATGACTATACGACGTATTTGCCGTCGTTGATTCAGTTTGATAACGACCTGAAGGCGATTTTAGGCGTAGACGACCCGACGGAGTTCGGCGTGGAGGTAACCTATAATCCGACGCCGGAGGCGCCGTTCCTGGTGCAGTTGTTGCCGTACCTGATTCCCATTGCGCTGCTTATCGTGTTCTGGTATTTTATGATGAAGCAGTCCAAGGGCGGCGGGAACGCCATGAGTTTTGGCAAGAGCAAGGCCAAGATGACCATGGGGGAGAATACGAAAAAGACCTTTGACGACGTGGCAGGCGCAGACGAGGAAAAGGAGGAGCTGAAGGAGATTGTCGACTTTCTGAAAAATCCCCAGAAGTTCACCAAGTTTGGCGCGCGCATCCCCAAGGGTGTGTTGCTGGTGGGCCCTCCCGGCGGCGGCAAAACCCTGCTGGCAAAGGCCGTGGCCGGCGAGGCCAAAGTGCCCTTCTTCAGCATCAGCGGCTCGGACTTTGTAGAGATGTTTGTGGGCGTCGGCGCATCCAGAGTGCGGGATTTGTTTGACAATGCCAAGAAAAACTCTCCCTGCATTATCTTTATCGACGAAATTGACGCCGTAGGCCGGCAGAGAGGCGCAGGCCTCGGCGGTGGCCACGACGAGCGGGAGCAGACGTTGAACCAGTTGCTGGTAGAGATGGATGGCTTCACGGTAAACGAAGGCATTATCGTCATGGCGGCCACCAACCGGGTGGACATTCTTGACCCAGCCCTGCTGCGTGCAGGCCGGTTTGACCGGCAGGTTTACGTCAACTATCCGGACGTGAAGGGCAGGGAGGAGATTCTCCGCGTCCATGCCAAGGGGAAGCCCCTGAGCAGCGAGGTGGATTTGAAGACCCTGGCCAAGATGACGCCGGGCTTTATCGGCGCAGATTTGGAGAACGTCCTCAACGAGGCGGCGATTTTGACGGCCCGCAGAAATAAAGAAGAAATTGGCATGGCAGAGATTGAGGAGGCCATTACCAGAGTAATCGCCGGCCCGGAAAAGAAGAGCAAGGTGATTACGGAGAAGGACAAGAGGTGTACCGCCTACCACGAGGTGGGCCACGCCATCTGTGCCAAGATGCTGCCAAACTGCGACAAGGTGCATGAAATCTCCATCATACCAAGAGGCATGGCGGCAGGGTACACCCTGACTTTGCCGGAGAACGACGACCAGCACATGTTTAAATCCAAAATGCTGGACAATATCGTCATGATGCTGGGCGGACGTGCTGCGGAAAAGCTGGTGCTGGGCGATATCAGCACAGGCGCATCAAACGATATCGAGCGGGCGACTTCGCTGGCCAGAAGCATGGTGGCGAAATACGGCATGAGCGATGTCATTGGGCCGGTCTTCCACGGCGGGGACCAAGAGGTCTTTCTAGGCAAGGAACTGGGCCATTCCAAGACATACAGCGAAGAGGTCGCGGCTCAGATTGACGGCGAGGTGAAGCGCATCATGACAGAGGCCTATGAGAAGGCCCAGGGTATTTTGAAGAGTTGCATGGAAAAGCTGCATAAGATTGCGGAGTTGCTGATTATCAACGAAAAAATCGACGGCGACGAGTTTGAAAAGCTGTTTGACGACGATCTGTAGGCGTAGCTGGAAACAGGCGGAGAGATTCCGTCTGTTTTTTTATAGAGAAGCAGGGCATCCCCTTCCACTTTATGGGAGGGATATTTTTTATGCCGGAAAATTAAGAAGCAGGCAGGTTCGACCAAGCAAGCTGGACAAAAAAACGGTACAATAAGAAGCGTGGCGCGAAAAAACGACAGACGCGCACAGAAAGGGAGGCAGCATACCGAAATGATGATATACGGCTATATTCGGGTATCCAGCATGGATCAAAATGAGAACAGACAGCTTGTGGCAATGCGGGGAAAAGCCGTGCCGGAAAAAAACATCTATATAGACAAGCAGTCGGGCAAGAACTTTGAACGGCCTCAATATAAAAAAATGGTGAAGCAGCTCCGCCCGGGAGACCTGCTCTATCTGCCCAGCATCGACCGACTGGGGAGAAACTATAGGGAAATCCAGGAGCAATGGCGCATTCTCACAAAGGAGCGGGGCGCTGACATCTGCGTTTTAGATATGCCCCTGCTCGATACGCGCAGCGGCAAGGATTTGATGGGCGCCTTTATTGCAGACCTGGTGCTGCAAATTCTCTCCTTTGTGGCGGAAAGCGAGCGAACCAATATCAGAAAGAGACAGGAGGAGGGCATTGCAGCGGCAAAGGCGAGAGGGGTGCGCTTTGGCCGACCGCCGCGGCCTCTTCCCGAAAATTTTGACGCCATACACCAGGCATGGCGCGGCAAAAAAATAACCCTGCGGCAAGCGGCAGAGGCCTGCGAAATGCCGACGGGAACCTTTTACTCCAAAGCAGTTCGCTGGGAAGAGGAACGAGAGGAGGAAGAAGAATAATTTGTAAACGTGTACTTTTATAAACTTTCTGTGCAGCAATTAGATGATTACCTGATGACACCATTATAACACTAAAAATTTGATTTGCAACATATTTCATGTAATTTGTATGCACTATTTGGATAAATAAATTTCCGTTTGAAAAAGTACACTTAAATAAAACTGCCTGCAGCTGGATGGTTGCGTTGCCGAAAACATGCATGAAATAGGCGGGAAGGGAATGACCTCCTTTGCCGATTGATTGTCAATTCGGCAACAAAAAATATTGGAAAGGATGAAACACGATGAACAGGAAGAAAAAGTGCGGCAGGCTACTGGCGCTGCTTCTCGTTGCCGTGATGTGCCTGTCCGTTCCGGCGGTAGCCATGGCAGCAGATGGGGAGGCAGAATTTGACGGAACGACATATGCGTCCGTGCAGGACGCGGTAGACGCGGCCGCAAACGCAGGGGGAGGAACGGTCACGCTGCTGGGCAATGCCACGGAAAGCATCGCCATCCCGGCGGGGAGCAGCATTACGCTGGATCTAGGAGGCTTTACCCTGGCCAACGAATCGGGGGAGGACACCATCTCTAACAGAGGGGCGCTCACCATACAGGGCACGGGCGTTGTGGAAAACACGAGCAGCGGCTGCGGCGCGCTGGTCAATTATCCGGGTGCGACGGCTGTCCTCAATGGAGGCACCTTCACCGCAAATCAATGGTACACCATTAAGAATTTGGGAGACATGCGCATTGGGGATGGCGTCACTGTTACAACAGGAACGAGCGGCTCCAGCCTCATTGACAATGGCTGGTATGGCAATGCGGGCAACGACCGGCAAACCACCTACCAGGGGACGACGGCAAAGCTCACCATTACGGGCGGACGCCTGAGCGGCGGCATGAATACAGTCAAAAATGACGATGGCGGAGAGCTGATCATTACTGGCGGCACCTTTGAGAATACTACCGGGCCGGTCGTATTGAACTGGAATATAGCAGAGATTAGTGGCGGAACCTTTACGACGTCAAGCGCTATTGTTCTGGCCAACGGTTACTTGGATGATGAGAAGGACAAGGGACAGCTGACCATTACTGGCGGCACCTTTATCTCTGGCAACGACGGGCCGCTCTTTACCTTCCCGCTAGGCTCTGGCAACGGCGGGAGAATTTCCATTAGCAATGCCAGCTTTGACGGCCTGGTGAATACCGACGTAGGCGGGGCAGCGCTGACCTATGATGTGGAAATTCAAAGTGGTACCTTTACTTCGGCGGTCCCAGCGGCATATGTGGCTGCGGGACAGACCTCGGCATCCTTGACCTCCGGGGAGGAGACGGCCTATTACGTTGGCTCTGCCCAGCAGATAGCAGAAATCCTGGAGGAAAGTGCGGAGCAGGGCGACGCCATAGCGATTTATCAGGGCGATGCAGCGTTGCAGCTGGCCGAGGGCGTGAGGGTCACCAATAGTGGAACAGGCGCAGTAGTGGTCAATGGAGAGAACGTGGGGCAGGACGAGGAAGTTGTTTCCCATGTGCATCAGGCAACAGCCGTAGAGGAAAAGGCGGCGACCTGCACGGAGGATGGCCACAGCGCCTATTGGCATTGCCCGGAATGCGGCAGATATTTCAGCGATGCAGACCTGACAGAGGAGATTTCTCTGGCGGATACTGTGCTGGAGGCCACAGGCCACACCTTTAGCGAGGAATGGAAATCGAACGAGACGAACCACTGGCATGTGTGCGAAAACTGTGATGCGAGGGCAGATGAGGCGCCCCATACCTTTGGGAATTGGGTTGTGACCAAGCAGGCTGGCGAGACAGAGGAGGGGAGCAGGACGAGAGCCTGCACCGCCTGCGGATATAGCCAGACAGAGGCGATTGCCGCAACGGGCTCCACGGACACAGATGCTGAGGAGCCAGCGCCTACTGTGCCAGCCGAAGAGCCGGAGGCTACTGCCCCGGCAAGCACCGCTGACCAGGAATCCAGCGGCAATGCGCCGAAGACGGGGGACGAGAGCAGCGCGGCCCTTTGGGTGATTTTGCTGGTTGCTGCGGCAGCCGGCATAGGAGTGGCAGTTTACGCTGGAGTGAGAAGAAAAAGGGCATCATCTTAATCTGCCCGATTGCGCAAAGCCCGGCCTGGCGACAGGTTGGGCTTTTTGCTATGCAAAAGCGGCATCCCGGAAGGGATACCGCTAAGAGGAGGTAAATCGGTTTATATACATGCCGCAGGCGTTGCCATCAGCCATGCCGCGTGAACGCGGATGAAGTTTTCCACAGCCCTGGCCATGATGCCATGCCCTTTGGCATTGGGGTGAATGCCATCGCTACAGAGATAGATACGGAAATCCTCCTGGGCCAAAAATTCGCCCCGCACGTCGATAATCCGGGCGCCGGTTCTGCGGCCTATGCGCACGATGGCGGAGGAATACCGCTCGTGCCACCAGTAGATGCGGCCCACATCCCCCAGCCATTTGAGGATATTTGCCTGCTTTTCCCGGTCTCCGCCGGTAAACCAGTTAAAATAGCTGGGCGCATTGAGGGGAGGCAGCGTCATCAGAAGGGGAATCTTGCCCGATTCCTGGATGGCCAAGACCATCCGCTCCAATGCGGCAGAAAATTCCTCCAGCCGGGTTTTGGGCTGGTGCGGGGAAAGGGGAGAAAGGGCGACCTGGTTCCAGTCAAAATCGCAGTCGTTGCCGCCAAATTCAATGAGGACGGCGTCGGCAGCGGTAGCCTCCAGCTTGGGCTGTAGCAGAGCCTCTGCATAGGACACAGTAGTGCCGAATTTAGAGAAGTTATGCACAGCGCAGGTGACATCCCGGCTGACTGCATTGACAAAGCTATCATCCTTTAGAAAGCAGTAGCGCTTTTTCTGGTCGTCGTAGACGACGCCCCTGGAAAGGGAGTCCCCTAAGACCAATACAGAACGGATTTCTCTTTCTCCCATATTGTCATCCTCTCTCAATGATTCGCACAGATGTGCGATATTTTTCCCCGGGGAGGCGCCATGCCGTGATATATGGTAGACACAGGCCGACTCTCCAGCCCCAGGGCAGAGCGCATAATCAGACTATCCAGCAGGGCGGAGGCGATAGTGGCGTGCATATCGATTTCATCTTCTGCACAGCCCGTTTTCATCAGGCCGATTTTAATCATGGTGGCCCATTCGTTCAGCTTTTCTACCACCCGCTTTTTCAGGCCAAAGGAATCCTGAACGGACTCAAACACCATGCAAAGCTGGATGGAAAGGCATTGGCCCTCCTGCGCCATCATGGCCATCAGGCTGGAGATAGCGGCTTCAACGCTATCCTCGGCCGAAACTCCCTCAATCCAGAGAAACAGCAGGGAGGTAATGCGATTGAGGTTAAACTCGTTTACCTCGTAGACGAGATGCTCCTTAGAGGGAAAATAGTAACTGACGGTCCCCTTGGAAAGGCCGGCCTCCTTGGCAATATCGGAAAAGCTGGTGCCCAGCACGCCCTTTTGAGAGAAAAACCGGCAGGCCGCCTCTAAAATAGCGCGGCGGGTGTCGTCTGTCTTTTTTCTTCGCTTCTTAGCCATAAATGCCTCCTGGAATCGGACACACATCCGATTAATTTCAGTTTATCATAGGCGGCTGGCCGAATCAATACGCCGTTTGATTAATTCAGGAAACAATGATAAAATATTTTGTAAACAATTCGGCGCTAGCGGGCTTTAGGCCGGGATTTGTTATATACTTGAGAAAACGGGACGGAGAGACGGGACAAATTGAGAACATACCGATACAGCAATAAAAACTATATATCAAATTTTTTTCGCAGGATTTTTAACAAATACACCGCGAAATACTGGATTGTTGCGGCAGCGATTGCCCTTGTAATTGTGGTGTTTGCCATCGTAACGGCGACGCGGCCCGTAACGGCGGAGCAGACGGGCTTCTATAGCAAGGACATAATCCGCATAGGCATTGGCATAGACAACCCTTCCTTTGCCAGCTTAGACGAAAACGGCAGCCCCCAGGGCTTTGAGCGGGATTTGGCAGAGCTGGTGTTTGGGGAACTTTACCCGGAGGCAGAGCTGGAGTTTATGGAGATTGAGGAGCAGCAGGCCTCCTATTTGCTGCGCAATGGGGAGATTGACGTCGCCCTTTGTATGCTGGCGGCAGACGTTCTGAAAAGCCAGGGCCTGGCCCTTTCCGACGGATATTTTACTGACGGAATCTACGCCTTTGTCACGGCGGACGGGGGCGTAACCGGCCTAAACGGACTGCAGGGTAGGACGGTTGGCGTGATGGCTTCAGAGGTGCCGGCGTCGCTGGTGACGGATTATTTAGAGGAGCAGGGGCTGGAGGTAGACGTGATGGAATACGCATCCTACCCCGACGCGATTGACGCCCTGGAGGCGGGGAGGATCAGCGCGATTTTTACAACACGGTATAAGATGGCCCAGCATGGCGAGGGCTTGCTGATGATAGACCAGCCAGTTTCCACCCTGACATACCGGATGGCCTTCTGGACGGACAATACCAGCACAAGGACGCTGGTGAACCAAAAGCTGGCGGAGCTGCGGGAGGATGGCCGCCTGGAGGCCCTGATTGGCCAGTATGGGCTGGCGGAGACAACCCAAGAGGAGGAATAACCATGGCCCGGCGGGAGTTTTATTTTGACAGCGCAAGCGGACGGGACAAAATCTGCGCCTATGAGTTTACGCCGGAGGCGGAGCCGTGGGCAGTGGTGCAGATTGTCCATGGGATGGCAGAGCACATGGGGAGGTACGCTCCCTTTGCGGAATATCTCAACAGCCGGGGTTATGCCGTTTTGGGGCATGACCATCTGGGGCACGGAAAATCTGCGCCGAAGGGAAGGCTCGGCTTTATGGCGGCGGAGAACGGTTGGCGCTATCTGGTTGACGATACGGAGCGGATGACGGAGTTGATTGAAGAGCGATACCCTGGGAAGCCTATCATTCTCTTTGCGCACAGCATGGGCTCAAAAATCGGCAGGATATACCTGACAGAGAGAGGCGACCGGCTGGCGAAGTGCGTTCTGAGCGGCATGACGGAAAAGGTGAAGTGGATGGGAATCTCCTCTGCGATTATCCGGGCGAAGAGGAAGCAGAAGGGGCCGGAAGCCCGGGACGAGTTTTTGCAGCAGGCCGCCTTTGGCAGACATAACAGGCGAATTGCCAGCCCGGCCTCGCCAAACGCCTGGCTGACCCGGGACGAGGAACTGGTGCGGGAATACGACCGGGACCCGCTGAGCGGTTTTTCCTTTACCATAGCGGGGTTCCAGGATTTGATGGAGCTTTCCAAGCGAATTTTCGCCCGCGGCTTTTTTGAGCAGGCGCCAAAGGAGGTGCCGGTTCTGGTGGCAGTAGGGGGAGAGGATCCCTGCGGCGGCTATGGAAAGGGCGTAGAGCGAGAGGTGGCAAAGATGCGCAGGGCTGGCATGGATGTGACGCTGAAAATATTCCCCGGCGCCCGTCACGAGCTGCTCAACGAAATCAACCGGCAGGAGATTTTCGCTGCGCTGGAGGAATGGATGGGGAAATCCTTGCGCCCCTATTGAATAAATTGTATTTACCTGTTATAATAAGTCCTGGTAAATCATATTTTTAAAATGGTATAGGGGGAAATTGCTATGTTCAAAGACGAATTTGCAGCAGTTGCGCAGGCAGCCGTGTCGAAACGGGACTTTTTAAAGAACAAGCCGGTGGCTTATTTTGTTTCGTCCATGCTGGCAGGCATGTTCATTGCGTTTGGCGTGTTTATCTGCTTTACCATGGGTAGCGTGTTCCAGGGTGAGGCGGCGCAGAAGCTGGTGATGGGCATCACCTTCTCGGTAGCTCTGAGCCTGGTGGTGATTGCCGGGGCGGAGCTGTTTACGGGCAACAACCTGGTGATGACGGCAGGCGCGCTCAACGGAACAGTCGGCTGGGGCAGTGTCATCAAGCTGTTCGTGGTCTGCTATATTGGCAACTGGATTGGCTCCGTGATTGCGGCGCTGCTGTTTTCTGCGACGGGGCTGTTGAGCGGCGATTTGGCGATTTATATGGCCGAGAGCGCGGCGACGAAAATGGCCATCCCGGTAGGGGGGCTGATTGCAAGGGCAATCTTCTGTAATATGCTGGTGTGCCTGGCCGTATGGTGCGGCTTCCGCTGCAAAAATGAAGCGGCTAAGCTGATTATGATTATGCTCTGCATCCTGACCTTTGTGGCCTGTGGCTTTGAGCATAGCGTGGCAAATATGTCCATGTTGACCCTGGGACTGCTGGCGCCTGCTGAGGCGGCTGTGAGCATAGGCGGATATTTCTACAATATTCTTCTGGTCACCGTAGGAAACATGATTGGAGGCATGCTCTTTGTGGCAGTGCCCTACTACATGTTCCAGCGGAATAAAAAAGCGAAATAAAATAAAGAAAAGCGCCGTCCGCTACTGTGCGGGCGGCTTTTTTTGTATCCTACCCATCCATGCGAAGAATGCAGGACAGAACCTCCTGGGGAGAGCGGGCCACCTGGGAGGCATAGGCAAACTCCTCCGGCGTTCCGTAGCCATAGGCGGCGGCAATGGCGGGAATGCCGGCCTCTGCGGCGCCGTCCATATCGTGGATGCGGTCCCCCACCATGACGCAAAGGGATGGGGGAGGATTGCCGGCCTGGTGCAGCGCGGCGACAATGACATCCCCCTTAGACATGGCCGGGCCGCCCAGCTGCGGGCCAACGATGGCGGAGAAGAATCCCTCTATTTTATGATGCTGCAGGATGGCCTCGGCATAGGATTGCGGCTTAGAGGTGGCAATTAGCAGGCTCCGGCCCTGCTGGCAAAGGGTGGAGAGAAGCTGAGGGATTCCGTCGTACAAAAAATTTTCGCGAAAGCCCTGGCGGGGGAAGCGCTCCCGGTAGAGGGCAATGGCCTGAGCGGCTTTCTCTGGGGAAAAGCCGCAGTATTCCTGAAAGGAAAACAGCAGGGGAGGGCCGATAAATTTTGCCAGAATAGAGTCGTCCGGGATGGGGGCACCCAGCTGATCCAGGGCGTATTTGACACAGTTGGTAATGCCTTCCCAGGGATTGATCAATGT
>DBGCIZ010000199.1:0-11651 GCA_048355355.1 Christensenellaceae bacterium
AGATGATAGAGCATATTATGACCGAGTGCGCCGATGGGAGAATCAGCATCCTCTCCCCCATTGTCCGGGCCAAAAAGGGAGAGCACAAAAAGATTCTGGCGGACTTGGCCAAAAACGGCTATGCCAGAGTGCGGGTAGACGGGACCATGGCCCTGTTAGAGGACGAAATCAACCTGGAGAAAAACCGGAAGCACACCATTGAGGTGGTGGTGGACCGGGTGCGCGTCCGCGACGACGTTGAGGGCCGGCTGGCGGATTCTATTGAGACGGCGCTGAAGCTTTCCGGCGGGCTGGTCATCGTCCTGAATCACGACACGGGGGCGGAGCGGATGTTTAGCGAAAACTATTCCTGCCCGGATTGCGGCGTCAGCATTGAGGAAATCTCCCCACGGATGTTTTCCTTCAACAGCCCATTTGGCGCCTGCCCGGAATGTATGGGCCTGGGGGTGCTGCTGAAAATAGACGAGAGCAGTATCGTCTCAGACGAAAATCTATCCCTTGCCCAGGGCGCGGTGAAGGTTTCGGGCTGGAATCTCTCCGCCTGGGACAAATGGAACATGCAGCGAGTGCGGGCGGTGGCCCAGCACTACGGCTTTTCTATGGATACACCCTGGAAGGATTTGACCCGGGAACAGAAGGACATCATCCTCTACGGCACGGGGGACGAGAAGATTACCATGAGCTATGTCAGCGAGGCGGGGGCGTCGGAGTTTGCCAAGCCCTTTGAGGGCATCATTACCAACCTGGAGCGCCGCTTTGCGGAGACTAATTCAGAGAGCGTCAAGGCGGAAATCAGCCAGTATATGTACGAGGTGCCCTGCCAGGCCTGCGGCGGCAAGCGCTTCCGGCCGGAGACCCTGGCGGTGCGCATCGGCGGGCTGAACATTGCGGAGCTCTCCGATTTGCCCATTACGAAAATTAAGGAATTTCTCAACACGGTGGAGCTGAACGCCAAGCAGAAAGCAGTGGCGGAGCGGGTGCTGAAGGAGCTGAACGCCCGGCTCAACTTTTTAATTGACGTTGGGCTGGAGTATTTGACCCTGTCCCGCTCGGCGGCCACCCTTTCCGGCGGGGAGGCCCAGCGCATCCGGCTGGCCACCCAGATTGGCTCTGGCCTGGTGGGCGTCCTCTACATTTTAGACGAGCCCAGCATCGGCCTGCACCAGCGGGACAATGCCCGCCTTTTGAGCACCCTCAAGGGTCTTCGCGATTTGGGCAACACCCTCCTTGTGGTGGAGCACGACGAGGAGACCATGATGGAGGCGGACTATATTCTGGATATTGGCCCGGGGGCAGGGGTTCACGGCGGCGAGGTTGTGGCCTTCGGCACGCCGGAGGAGGTGAAGGCCAACACCCGCTCCATCACGGGGGACTACCTTTCCGGCAGAAAGCGCATCCAGGTGCCTCAGGAGAGAAAGCCGGGGAACGGAAAGTGGCTGGAAATCAAGGGCGCCCGGGTCAATAACCTGAAAAATATTGACGTGAAAATCCCTCTGGGCACCATCACCGCCGTCACCGGCGTCAGCGGCAGCGGAAAGTCCAGCCTGGTGAACCAGATTTTATACAAGGCGGCAGCCAAGCAGATTAACAAGAGCAAGGTGCGCCCCGGCGCCCACGACGCCATCCTGAACCTGGAGGAGCTGGACAAGGTGGTCAATATCGACCAATCCCCCATTGGGCGGACGCCCCGCTCCAACCCGGCCACCTATACGGGCGTGTTTGACCATATTCGCGACCTGTTCGCCAAGACCAAGGACGCCCAGGTCCGGGGATACACCAAGAGCCGTTTTTCCTTTAACGTGAAGGGAGGAAGGTGCGAGGCGTGCAGCGGCGACGGCATCATCAAAATTGAGATGCACTTCCTGCCCGATGTGTACGTGCCCTGCGAGGTCTGCAAGGGCATGCGCTACACCCGGGAGACCCTGGAGGTGAAATACAAGGGGAAAAATATCTACGAGGTGCTGGATATGACTGTGGAGGACGCCTATGAGTTCTTCAAAAACATCCCCAAAATAGAGCCCATCCTGCGGATTCTCTGCGACGTGGGCCTGACCTATATCAAGCTGGGCCAGCCCTCCACCACCCTTTCCGGCGGTGAGGCGCAGCGGATTAAGCTGGCAACCCACCTGAGCAAGCGGCAGACGGGGAAAACCCTCTTTATTTTGGATGAGCCCACCACCGGCCTCCACACGGCGGATGTGCAGAAGCTGATTAACATCATCCAGCGCCTGGGAGAGAAGGGCAATACTATCGTCATCATTGAGCATAATCTGGACGTAATCAAGTGCGCCGATTATATTATCGACATGGGGCCTGAGGGCGGCGAGGCCGGCGGCACGGTGATTGCCCAGGGCACGCCAGAGCAGGTTGCAGAGGTGGCGGAGAGCTACACGGGCCAGTATCTGAAAAAGGTGCTCAACTGGAAGTACGACGAATAGAGGGCTGGGGAGGCAGAAGGATGCAGCACAAGGTAAAGGTGACGGTGATCGATAAAAAGGTCTATCCCGAGCTGCAGGCCCAGTATTGCGCAGACCCGGAGGCGGGGGCGTGCCCCTGCTACCATGTGGGGGACGAGTTTATCTTTGAGCGCTATGGCGCAGCGGACGATTTTTGGCACATGGGGCTGAATACTCTGCGAAAGACGGCCCATGTGTCTGGCACAACGGCGGGGGGAGAGGCGTTTCCCCATTGCTCTGAGGCGTGGGATGCCATTTCTCGCTATATTTACGCGGGCCTGCAGGGAGGCTCTCTGATGCGGGGCTGGATGCAGGATGAACGGGTGATGATTGCCTGCTGCTCAGACGGAACCAGGCCCGTCATCTTCAAGCTGGAAAGGCTGGATTATAAGGTGCTGTATCTAGATGGCATGGCGGAGGCAGACCAGGAAAGGGTGCGGGCGGCCCTGACAGCCATAGACGGCGTAAGCCAGGTGGCCTTCCCCGGGGAGGCCATGGCGGAGGTGTTTTTGCAGCGGGATGTAGCAGACGGCGTGTTGCAGGAGGCTATAGAGCGCTGCGGCTATGCGGCGAAGAAAATCGACTGATACAAAAAAGCCCTTCGGAAGCTCCGAAGGGCTTTTTGCTGCCATTCAATACCAGGATGTGAAAAAAGCCATGATGCTGAGCACTGCCCCGCTGACCAAATAGGGAATGCGCCGGTGGCGAAAGCCATTCATATAGCCATAGCGCAGGCCAATCATGGCGCAGATGATAGAAAGGGCTACAATGTAAATCAGCTCCTCCCAGTGGTTCTGATAGGCGTAAAAGGCGCCGATGCAGACGATGATCACCCTGGGGGCATACACCTTGGCAATCTCCAGGTATTTATGAAGGGGGATGCCGTCCTCCCGATGCTCCTCAATGCTACGGCTCTTCAAGCCTATGTAGAAGGTATATACCCCCATTAAAAGCAAGACGGCCGACGCCAGATAGGGGGCGATGAGTGCCTCGGTTTCAGCGGAAAACAGCAGGCTGATTAAAAAGGCAATTCCCACCCCGATGATGGTGGATATGGCCTGAATCAGGCCGAATACGCTGCCGACGGCAAAGTAGTATTTTGCCGTGACGCGGGACTGGTTTGCGCCAATCTCCATAGCTGGCTCGTAATACATCAAGGCAATGCAGATATAGGTGAAAATTGCGAATAAGGTTCTCATTGAGGCATCTGTCCCTGCAAAATAAGCGCGATGGAAAGAGCGCAGCGGTGTTCTCGTCCGCCGCGCTGCGGTTCTGGTCAAGAGAGGGCCGCCCCTCCTGAAGAGGCTGGGCGGCTACCGTATTCTCAATCCTTGTGCACTTGCTTTACCCGGCTGCAATAGTGGCCGCAGCTCCAAAGCTCGTCGGCAACGGGCGCCCAGTTTTCTGCCGCATGGACGCACTTGGCAGAAAGGTTGTGGACGTCCTCCGGGTTTTCCAAATCCGTAGACTTCGCGCCGGATTTGTCCACCATGTCGGAAAGACGGCCCGGGTTATCCAGCAGGGGGCAGGGACGCAGCATGTTCTCGTTAAAGGGCTGGTTCCTGTGGTATTCCATAAACAGGGGCGACTTATAGGCCTCCAGCAGCGTCTTTTCCCGGATGTTGGAATCGGAATAGTGGATAAAGGCGCAGGGCTCAATGTCGCCGTTGGCGTTAATGTGCAGGTATGCTCTGCCGCCGGCAATACACCCGCCAACGAACTCGCCATCGTTCCAGAAATCCATGGTGAAGAGGGGCTTAGTGCTCCGGAAGCTTCTAATCTGATGATACATGAACTTCCGCTGCTCAGCCGTTGCCATCAGCTCAGGAACGGCGTCGATGCCCACGGGCATATAGGTGAAGAACCAGGCGAACTTGGCGCCCCATGCAACCATCTGGTCGAAGTATTCCTCGCTGCCGATGACCTCTGTATTCTTGCTGGTGTAGCAGCAGGAGATACCGAAGAGCAGCTTCTTCCTCCGCAAAATCTCCATAGCGCGAACCACGGCCTGATAGGTGCCCTTGCCGCGGCGGAAGTCGGTGGCCTCCTCGAAGCCCTCAACGCTGATAGCGGGGACGAAGTTCTTCACCCGCAGCATCTCGTCTGCAAAGGCCTCGTCAATGAGCGTGCCGTTGGTGAAGGCCAGGAAGGCGCAGTCCTGATGCTTTTCGCAAAGGGTGATAATGTCCTTCTTGCGGACGAGGGGCTCGCCGCCGGAGTAGATATACATGAACGTACCCATCTTTTTGCCCTGGCAGATGATGTCGTCCAGCTCTTCCAGAGTCATGTTGAGCTTGTTGCCATATTCCGCGGCCCAGCAGCCCGTGCAATGCAGGTTACATGCAGAGGTGGGGTCGATAAGCATGGCCCAGGGCACGTTGCAATCGTTTTCTGCCGCAACCTTCAGCTGCCGCTTGGCGCCAATCATGCTGGCGTTGACGATGAAGTTTTCAAAGAGCTTTCTGCGCTGGCCATCCTCAATATCCTCCCAGAGGCTGAGAATCAGCTTGCGCCAGTTGTTGTCCGGCTCGTCGAAATAGCGGCGGATGGTCTTCACCTGCGAGGTGATATTGCCGCCGTTGTCGTTTTTCTCCAGCCAGTCCATGAGCTTGGGAATGTTGACCTCGGGGTTTTTGTCCAAATAAGAGATAATCTGCTTTAACCCAAAGGATTTGATTCCCTCCATAATTGTCTTTTCAGCCATTCGAATCATCCCTCCATTGCTTCAAATCTTTGCTTTGCGTTAGAATAAGCTTAAAAATCCCTACTAGAATTGTATCAAAAAAAGACTGGAAAATAGAATATCCAATCTTTTGAAACTGTATTCACGAAAACGACACTTTGGCCAATTTGTAGCCCAAGGCCGACAAAAGTCCTCCAGCGGCCTAAGAGGCGGCGTGGGGCCGGGTGTTTACGGCGCCCCTCTCGCAGCGATTGCCCCAGGCGTCCAGCAGAACGCCGTTTTCGTAGATGCAGATGACCTCGCAATGGTTGGCGCAGCCGTTGCAGGTGCGGCCCCGAGTGACGAACTCCATATCTGCCAGGCGGAAGGAGAAGGGCGCTTCCTTGCCGGAGGCCCTGGCCAGAATGGCCGCCCCCAGGGCGCCGGTCAGATGGCTGTTCCGGTCCACATAGACGGGGAAGCCGGTCTCGTCCTCAAAGGCCTTGACCACCCCCTTGTTTTTGCTGACGCCGCCCTGAAAGACCACGGGGGGGACGATTTTCTTGCCCTTGCCCACGTTGTTGAGATAGTTTGTCACCACCGCCTTGCAAAGCCCGGCGACGATGTCCTCCTTGCTGTGGCCAATCTGGGCCTTGTGAACCAAGTCCGATTCGGCAAAAACGGTGCAGCGGGCGGCAATGGGCGTCGGGTTCTGCGAGCGCAGGGCAATATCGCCAAATTCCTCCACCTGAATGCCCAGCCGCCTGGCCTGGCTGGAGAGAAAGGCCCCGGTGCCTGCGGCGCAGAGAGTGTTCATGGCGTAGTCTACCACCACGCCATTCTCCAGCAGGATGATTTTAGAATCCTGCCCGCCGATTTCAAAGATGGTCCTGGCGTCGGGGAAGATGGAGGTAGTGCCAATGGCGTGGGCCGTAATCTCGTTTTTCACTACGGACGCCCCCACCACTGCGCCGATAAGCTTGCGGGCGCTGCCCGTGGTGCCGACGGAGACGATTTCGCAGTCCAGCCCGTTCATCTGCTTTTCCAGCCCCTTCAGCAGCTTTTTGGTGGCGTCGATGGGGCTGCCCTCCGTCCAGAGATAGAGGCTGGCCAGCATGGCGCCATCCTGGTCGATGACGACGCCCTTGGTGGAGATAGAACCGATATCAATGCCTAAATACGCTTTTTTCATAGGACTCCCTTTCTCATTGCAATCATGTCGTAAAACGCCTCCAGCCGGGTGTTGATGCCCTCCTCGCCGGTCTGAGTGTCGTAGCTTAAATAGAGGATGGGGATTTTGAAGTCTGCGCTGATGTTTTGCAGGGCGGGCATGGCGTCTACCTCCGGCGTGCAGGCGGTGGACTTGACGTGAATAATCCCGTCGAAGCCGCGCTCCGCATATTCTGCGGCCTTGCAGATGGTGGGCAGGGAGGTAGCACCCATGTCGTATTTAGCGTAGCGGGCGGCGCCACGGGCAATCTCCCGCTTGGGGTAGCCAAAGACGGAGCGGGTGATGTTCATCCAGCGCTCTACGCTGACGCCCATATCTGCCAGGTGGTCCTCCACAAAGTGGTTGCTGTAGGGCTCCATAATGGTGTAGTATTCCCCCACAATGCCGACGCGCAGCGGCTTTTTGGGGATTTTGAGGGGGATTGCCTCCAGCTGCCGCCGGAGCCCGGCGTAAACATAATCCAGCTCACGCCGCCCGTTGACGTGGTCCAAATCGTGGAAAAACTGCTTCAATGCTCTGCGGTAGGCTGCCTTATCCTCGGCGAAGCCCAAATCCCGCCGGGTCCGCTCGTCCGTCTCGTCAATATAGGCCAGCATTTGCTTGGCCGTCAGCAGGGCCCGCAGCATCCTGGGGATGGAATAGTCCGGGTTGATTTTTTTAAATTCGTCAAAAAAGGTCAGCAGATTGCCATAGTTGGCCTTGGCCATGTTGACGAAGCGGATTTCGTAGCCCAGGTCCTCCAGAATCTGCTGATGGAGCTCTCCATAATAGCCCAGGCGGCAGGCGCCGCCCGTCTGCACCAGCACATTGGCCCCTGCCTCGATGCACTCGATAAAGTTGCCCAGCATGCTTTTAAAGGGCGCGCAGGCCATGTCTGGGCAGTATTTGCTGCCCAGCTCCCAGGTGCGCTTGGTAATGGGCGGGGGATAGAGGTAGTCCACCTCCAGCCCGTGGGTGAAAAAATAGGATATGGGGATGTTAACGTGATCCAGCCGCGGGCACGTCACTACGCTTTTCGCCATGGGCGCCTCCTTGCTTAAAGTGAATAATATCCAAAAAGCTTTCCAGCCGGGTCTCCATGCCGGCGGTGCCCTCCTGCCCGTCGATGACCAGGGTCATCATGGGGATGCCATGAACCCGGCGGGTCAGGATTTCGTTAATCATGGAATCCGGGCCGCAGGGAAAGGAGGAGACCATAAGAATGCCGTCCACCTGATCCTTCAGCTGCCAGACTGCCCCGGTGAGATGCCGGTTGTATTCCCAGGGCAGGGTTTCGGAAAGGCGGGGCGCGTCTGCAATGGTAGAGGGATAGTCTGCAACGTCCGCAAGGACGGGCACAGCCCCAAGTCCCTTCAGATAGTCCAAAATGGGGGCGCCGACGTACCGGTCGAAAATATTGTAGTGATGCGCCACCACCAGGATTTTCACCTGGGGAGAGAGAAGCTTTTTGCGCTCCTCTGCCACGGCGGAGCGCTGCTCCAGCTGATAGAGGCTGCTGGCCTGCCGGTATGCCCGGCTGGAGGCAGCCCGGCTCTTCCCCAGGGCTGCCCCCAACTCCAGAAAGGCCTGCTTCTCCCGCCGCCCCCCGGCGGACTCCATATTGAGGGCGAGGAGACGGGCCTGGGGGAAGGTGTTGGCAGTTAAATCGTAAAGGGCTTGAAAGCGGGTGCAGACCGTGCCGTCCCGGCCAAAGCTGCCAATGCGGGGGATCAGCACCGCATCGCATTTGTCCAGCAGATACTGCACATGCCCCATAAAAATTTTGGAGGAGAGACAGGCCTCGTCGATGGAGAGCCGTGTCCCCTCCGCAAGAATCTGCTTGTTGGTGTCCGCGCTTACCACGTATTCCGTTTGGAGCGCATCAAAAAACGCCTCCCAAAGGCGGTGATAGCGGAAATAAAGCAGTGCTTTTGGAATTCCAATCTTCATCTTTGGTTCTCCGTATCGAGCCAGCCCTGGCCAGCCAGCATCTGGCCCAGAGAATGCGTAGAGACATATTGATAGATGGTATACATGTCGTCCACATCCGCGGCCACCTTGCCGGAAAGCCACATAGTGATCAGATAGGTAAAGCTGTTCGCGCAGTATTTGGCCAGGCTTTCCGCCGTGGCCCAAAAATCCGCAGGAAAAACATCCGGCTCCTGCTGCGCCAGATACCGGCGCAAGAGCCGTTCAAAGCAACTGAACATGATTTGGGCGAAGGAGTTCTGTCCCTCAATTGAAATCGCCTTGGCGTAAAAGGCCCTTTCTTCATTCAGCCGGGTTAAAATCATGCGGCATGCCTCGTCAAACATCCGCAAATCCAGCAGCATGTAGGAGGGCTCAAACACCTCGCTTTGCAAAATCCACTCAAGCAGCTCGTATTTGTCGTGAAAATGGTTATAAAAGGTCGGGCGGATGAGCCCGGCTGTCTGCGTAATATCCTTGATGGTAATCTTATCAAAGGAGACGCCATCCAGCATCAGCTTTTTCAGACTTTCAGACAGAAGCCGCTTTGTGGTGTCCCGGAATTTGTCCATCCAATCCTCTCTGGCTCTGAACTAAATTTTCTCCTTTATTTATCAACCTCTGCGAGTACATGAAACCGGCGGGACTGGGAAACAGCCCTGCCGGTTCGTGAGCGCGGCGGTCAGTTCCGCTTTAGATGGATTCCCTCCACCTCGTTCACCAGAGAGTAGAAATCGTCGGTGAAATTCTCCTCTGCGGTGAAGGTAGCGTCGTGCCTGGTCAGCGCGCGGAGCACGTCCGGCGCAGCGGTGACGGCGCCAACGCCGTGCTTGCAGAGGGAGAGAATCTGCTGGGAATTTTTGAAGCTGGCGGCGATAACGTCGGCCTGCATGTTGTGGACGCGGAACATATCGTGAATGTCCTTAGCGACCTGGACGCCGTCAGCCCCCATGTTGTCAATTCGGTTGACGTAGGGCGCCGTGTAGCGGGCGCCAGCCTTGGCCGCCATAAATGCCTGCATGGAGGTGTAAATGGCGGTGGCGGTGATGTTGATGCCCTCCTTTTTCAGCAGGTGGATGGCCTTCAGCCCCTCCGCCGTGACGGGCACCTTGACGAACAAATCCTCCCGGATGTTGTTCAGCATAAAGTGGGCCTCTTCCACCATCTTTTCCGCCGTGGAGGAAATCAGCTGGGCGTGCAGCTGACATTCATCCGGCAGGAAATCCCGGATTTTTTTCAGCAGCTTGATGGGATTTTCGTGGGCTGCCTTCAGGATAGTCGGGTTCGTGGTAACGCCATCGTAGGGATAGCTGTCGTAAAGGGCTTCAATCTCTTTAAAGTCGGCATTGTCAATCAATACTTTCATAAAAATACCTTCTTTCTCATAAACTAAAAATTTTCTCTTACTGAATATTTTACAACATTGTTTTCGAAGAATCAATGCTGGAAGGCTAGAAAACGCCAGCAAAACGGGAAAAACAGGGCGCCTGGCCACCGCGAAAATTTTTTTCGAAAACGGTTGACAAACGAGGACGGAGCGCATATAATGGCATCAACAAAGAAACCTTTGAGCGAGAGTAGTACATTGGGCTTTTCCCAAGTAAAGAGAGCTGCCGATGGTGGGAATGCAGCCTTGGAGGCCGATGGAATGGACTCGTGAGGGCGGAACGAAAGCCTTTGGGCCGTAGTAACCGACGGAAGCTCGATCCGTTATCCACAGAGCGCATACGGAAATATGCGAAAATGAGATAGCCGTTTTTGGCTAAGTCGGGTGGTACCGCGAAGTTATCTTTGCCCCAACATTGGGCAAGGATTTTTTTTATGAAAATTATAAGGAAAGGAAGGAACCAATCATGAAGAAAGTACCCCACAGATTGTATTTGACAGAGGAGCAGATGCCAAAGCAGTGGTATAATATGCGGGCGGACATGAAAGAGCTGCCAGACCCCATTATCAACCCGGCTACGATGCAGCCGGCCACCCTTGAGGATTTGGAGCCCGTATTCTGCACAGAGCTGGCCCGGCAAGAGCTGGATAACGAGACCAGGTATTTCGACATCCCGGAAGAAATCCAGGAGATGTATAAGGTATACCGGCCCTCTCCCCTCATCCGGGCATACAATCTGGAAAAGGCGTTGGACACCCCGGCGAAGATTTACTATAAATTCGAGGGGAACAACACCTCCGGCAGCCATAAGCTGAATTCTGCCATCGCCCAGGCCTATTATGCCAAAAAGCAGGGCCTCAAAGGGCTGACCACAGAGACGGGGGCTGGCCAGTGGGGAACGGCTTTGGCAGAGGCATGCGCCTATTTCGGCCTGCCGCTGACCGTATTCATGGTGAAGGTATCCTACGAGCAGAAGCCCTTCCGTAAGGCGGTGATGGAGACCTTTGACGCAGAGGTCATCGCCAGCCCCAGCAATACGACAAAGGTTGGCCAGAAGATTTTGGCCGAGGATCCCAACAACCAGGGCAGCCTGGGCTGCGCCATCTCAGAGGCAGTGGAAAAGGCGGTGAGCTCAGAGGGCTATAAATACGTGCTGGGCTCTGTGCTGAACCAGGTGCTGCTGCATCAGTCCATCATCGGCCTGGAGAGCAAAATCGCCATGGAGCTGCTGGACGAATATCCGGACGTGGTCATCGGCTGCGCTGGCGGCGGCTCCAACCTGGGCGGGCTGATTGCGCCGTTTATGCAGGATAAGCTGACGGGCAAGGCCAACCCCCGGATTGTTGCGGTGGAGCCGGCTTCGTGCCCCTCGCTGACCAGAGGAAAATACGCCTACGACTTCTGCGACACGGGCAGGATTACGCCTCTGGCGCGAATGTACACCCTGGGATGCAACTTTAAGCCCTCGCCCAACCATGCGGGCGGACTGAGATATCACGGCATGTCCCCCATTCTCTCCAAGCTGTATCACGATGGCTATATGGAGGCGGTTTCCGTGGAGCAGACGAAGGTGTTTGAGGCGGCGGTCATGTTCGCCAAGCACGAGACCATCCTGCCCGCGCCGGAATCTGCCCACGCGATTAAGGGCGCCATTGACGAGGCGCTGCGCTGCAAGGAGGCGGGGGAGGCAAAGACCATCCTCTTTGGCCTCACCGGCACAGGCTATTTCGACATGACGGCCTACGACGCCTTCCGCAACGGAACCATGACGGATTACATCCCCACAGACGAGGATTTGGAAAAGGGTTTTGCCACGCTGCCAAAGGTGAATTTGTAAGAGAAAAAGCAGACGGGCTTTCTCCGGCGGAAAAGCAGCTGGAGAGAGCCCGTTTTTAGTAGGAAAAATATTGCTCCAGAGGCTGGAAAGCTATAGAAAGCTCCACGCAGGAGACCTTGTACAACTCCTGC
>DBGCIZ010000200.1:0-2428 GCA_048355355.1 Christensenellaceae bacterium
TTTTTCAGCTCTCCTTAGAAAATCTCTTCCCGGACGATGCACTCCTCCCGGCCGGCGCCGACGCCAATCATGGCAACCTTTACGCCGGTCTGCTCCTCGATGAAGGAGACATAGTCCTGCGCCGCCTTGGGCAAATCCTCAAAGCGCCGCACGCCGGAAATATCCTCCGGCCAGCCCTCAAATTCCTGATAAATGGGCTTCATCTCCGCCAGCATGGGCAGAGACGCGGGGTAGTTATCGTAAACCTGGCCTCTGTATTCATAGCCCGTGCAGACCTTGACCTTATCGATGCCGCCCAGAGTGTCCATTCTGGAGAGGGCGAAGGAGGTAATCCCGCTGGTGCGGACGGCAAAGCGCAGAATCACCAAATCCAGCCAGCCGCAGCGCCGCGGCCTCCCCGTTACCGTGCCATATTCATGGCCCTTGTTGCGGATGGTATCCCCCATTTCGTCAAAGAGCTCCGTCACAAAGGGGCCCTCGCCTACCCGGGTGGTATACGCCTTCACGACCCCTACAACCTGGTCAATAGCCTGGGGCCCGACGCCTGCGCCCATGGAGACGCCTCCTGCCGTGGGGTGAGAGGACGTCACGTAGGGATAGGTGCCATAGTCCAAATCCAGCAGCATGCCCTGAGCGCCCTCGAAGAGGAGCTTCTTGCCCGCCTTCTGGGCCTCGTAAATCATGAGGGAGGTATCCGTCACCATGGGAGCCAGCTTTTCGCCATAGCCCAGATAGTCCTCCAGCATCTGGTTATAATCCAGGGGCTCGCCGCCGTAAATCTTCGTAATCAGCTCGTTTTTCTCCGCCAGAACTGTCTTGAGCTTTTGGGCAAAGCCGTCCTTATCCAGCAGGTCCACCATGCGGAAGCCGACCCGGCTGGTCTTATCCGTATAGCAGGGGCCAATGCCGTTTTTGGTGGTGCCGATTTTCTTATCCCCCAGGCGCTCCTCAGAAAGCCCGTCCAGCACCTTGTGATAGGGCATGATGAGATGGGCCCGGTCGCTGATGAAAAGATTGTCCGCCTTGACGCCCTTTTCGTTCAAATATGCGATTTCGTTGAGCAGGGAGCCCGGGTCTATGACCACGCCGTTGCCGATAACGGCCGGCTTCCCCGCCGAAAGAATGCCCGAAGGAATGGTGCGCAGCTTAAACTCCACCCCGTTTACATAGACGGTGTGTCCCGCGTTATTTCCCCCTTGATACCGGATGACCATATCGGCCTTTGCCGTCAAAAAATCTACAAATCTGCCTTTGCCTTCGTCGCCCCACTGGGACCCGAATACTACCACTCCGGGCATACTGTTCACTTCCTTTGTCATATTAGCGCCCAAATGACGCCTTTAGTATCATACCAATCTTCCCCGTATTCGTCAACAAAAAAAGCGGGAACGCCCCTTTTTCCGTCCTTTTAGGCGGGCTAGGCCGCCGGAGCATACCCCTCTCCGCGCCCAGGTTGGTAGGCTCATGGTTGAGAGAATCCGGTATCGCTTTCAAAAATATCCTGGCTTCTGCCGGGGCCGAGAGCGCCTTGCGGCAACCAGCAAAGGGATTCCGCTTTCTATTCTCTTCCGGGAGGATGTCCATTTCCGCGTCGGGGACAGGCAGCAGCGAAAAGGGGTATCACTTATCGCCCCGAATTGGCGCGTCGTCAAAAAAGCGCCCTCCTTCACCATAGTCAGGCGGGAAATGAGAGCATCCGTTGGCAGACGCCCTGCCCTGGCCTCTGGCAGGCCCACAAGCCCTCTCTCCTCTTTTCTGAAAATCAAAAGACGGAGGCGCAGCGCCTCCGCCCACTCTCGCTTTTTTTACAGTGTGCCAAACAGCCGATCCCCCGCGTCGCCCAGGCCGGGCAGAATGTAGCCCTGCTCGTTCAGGCAGTCGTCCAGGGCGGCCACGTAAATATCCACGTCAGGATGGGCCTCCTGCACTGCCTTGACGCCCTCCGGCGCTGCGATGAGGCACATCAGCTTGATGTTCCTTCCGCCCCGTCCCTTAATGAGGGAGATGGCGTCTGCGGCGCTTCCACCGGTAGCCAGCATGGGGTCCACAATAATCAGCTCCCGCATGTCAATATCGTTGGGCAGCTTGCAGTAGTATTCCACCGGCTTCAGCGTCTCCGGGTCGCGATATACGCCGATATGCCCCACCTTCGCCGCAGGAATCAGCTTCAGCATGCCGTTGACCATGCCAAGCCCTGCCCGCAGGATGGGGATGATGGCCATCGTCTTGCCCGTAATGACCTTGGTCTTTGCCCGCATCATAGGCGTTTCAATCTCAACCTCCTTCAGCGGCAGGTCCCTCGTCACCTCATAGGCCATCAACATGGCGATTTCGTCCAAAAGCTCTCTGAAATCCTTCGTTCCCGTAGACTTTGCCCGCATCAGCGAAAGCTTATGCTGAATCATGGGATGGTCGATAATGTGCAGCT
>DBGCIZ010000201.1:0-11401 GCA_048355355.1 Christensenellaceae bacterium
GCTGTGCAAAAGCTCCATATTGGCATCCCAAAGGCTTTCGATGGTCCCCACGTCCTTCCAATAGCCCTGGAAGGGATAGGCGAACATCTTTTGCCCTCCGTTCAGCATGGCAGGGATAATGTTTTTGCCAAAGTCGTTAGCAGAATCCGGGTTGTCGGCATCGACATCCAAATACCGTTTGACCACCTCCCAGGTAAAGACATAGACGCCCATAGACGCCATATCGCTCTTGGGATTGGCAGGCTTCTCCTCAAACTCGTAGATGCTGAGGTCCTCTTTGGTGTTCATAATGCCAAACCGATGGGCCTCCTCCATGGGCACGCGGATGACTGCTATGGTGGCGTCCGCCCCCTTCTCCTGGTGGAACTTGATCATCTTATCGTAATCCATCTTGTAAATATGGTCTCCGGAGAGCACCAGCAGATAATTGGGGTTATACCGCTCAATAAATTGCTTGTTTTGATAGATGGCGTTTGCCGTGCCGCTATACCATTGGCCCGTGCTGCTGGCCATATAGGGCGGTAACACGTAAGCGCCGCCGGACATGCTGTCCAAATCCCAAGAGGCACCCGTCCCAATATAGGCGTTCAGCTCCAACGGCTGATACTGGGTCAAAACGCCCACTGTATCTATGCCGGAATGCGTGCAGTTCGAAAGGGGAAAATCAATAATTCTGTATTTCCCGCCATAGGGTACGGCCGGCTTGGCCCGCAGCCGGGTCAAGACGCCAAGGCGGCTGCCCTGGCCTCCCGCCAAAAGCATTGCTACACAGTTCTTTTTGCTAACCATAAATGATTCCTCCATCAGCTGTTTATTTCTTTTCCTTATATTCAAAATATACTGCGGCAAGGGGCGGCAACGTAATGCTGGCGCTATAGGGCAAGTCCCCTACCACCTGCTTTTTCTCCGTCTCAATGACGTTGCCGTTTAAAACGCCGCTGCCGCCAAACTCTGCGGCATCGCTGTTGAGCACTTCCTTCAGGGTGCCCGCCTCCGGCAGGCCGATGACGTAATCCCGGCGCACCACTGGCGTAAAGTTAAAGACGCAGACTGTCCTCCGCTTTTTACCCTGCCTCTCGCTAGACGACCGCATAAAGGCCAGGCAGCTGAAATTGTTGTTTTGAACGTCCAGCCACTGGAAGCCATCCCAGCTGTTTTCAATCTCATAGAGCGAGCGGTTGCGCCTATAGTATTTGTTCAGCTTTTGAACATAGCGCCTGAGCGTCGCGTGAGAGTCGTAGTCTAAGAGGAACCAGTCCAGCTGATTTGCCTCGTTCCATTCGATAAAGTGGCCAAATTCGTCGCCCATAAACATCAGCTTTTTGCCTGGGTGGGCATACATAAAGCCATAAAGCGCCCGCAGATTGGCAAACTTCTGCCAGTAGTCCCCGGCCATTTTGTCAATCATGGACTTTTTGCCATGAACCACCTCATCGTGAGAATAGGGCAAAATGTAATTTTCCGAAAAGGCATACATCATGGCGAAGGTCACAAGATTGTGATGGTCTTTCCGGTAAATCGGGTCCATAGAGAAGTATTCCAGCGTGTCGTGCATGAAGCCCATGTTCCACTTATACGAAAAGCCTAAGCCGTCGTCATAGGGCGGCGAGGTCACCAGCGGGAAAGAGGAGGACTCCTCTGCGATGGTAATCAGGCCCGGGTAGTCTGAAAGCAGCGAGCTGTTCAGCTTTTTGATAAAATTAATGGCGTCTAAATTATAATTGCCTCCAAAGGCATTTCTCACGTATTGGCCATCCTCCCGGCCGAAATCCAGATAGAGCATGGAACTGACCGCATCCATTCGGAAGCCGTCTACATGGAATTTATCTGCCCAGAAATATACATTTGAAATGAGGAAGCTCTGCACCTCCGGCCGGCCATAGTTGAAAATCAACGTCCCCCACTGGGGATGCTCCCCCTGCAGGGGATTTTCATGCTCATAGAGGCAGGTTCCGTCAAACCGTCTCAGCCCCTGTTCATCCTTGGGGAAGTGGGCGGGAACCCAGTCTAAAATGACGCCAATGCCGTTTTCATGCATTTTATTGACGAAATACATAAAATCCTGGGGCGTTCCATAGCGCGACGTAACTGCATAATAGCCCGTCACCTGATATCCCCAGGACATATCCAGCGGATGCTCCATAATTGGGAGCAGCTCTACATGCGTATAGCCCATGTCTACCACGTATTCCGCCAGCTCGTCCGCTACCTCCCGCATATTGGCAAAATCATAGCCCTCCTTTTTCCGCCAGGAGCCGAGATGCACCTCATAAATGGACATAGGCGCGTTAAAATGTTTTTTTGTCCGCCTGTTTTTCAGAAATTTCTCGTCCGTCCAGGTAAAGCCATCCAGCGCCCAAACCTTGGAGGCCGTATGGGGCCGAACCTCGCAGTGGACACCGAATGGGTCGGCCTTCAGCACAGTGGAGCCATCGTAGCCCCAGATGCTGTATTTATAATTATCTCCATCCTTCAGGTCATCAATAAACGCCGTCCAGACTCCGTTGTCATTCTCCATGGGGTCAGCCTGTGGATTCCATCCGTTAAAGTCCCCTACTACGCTGACGCTCCTGGCGTTAGGCGCCCAGACGCAAAATCTGTGCTTCTTCAAGTCCTCCAAATAGTGGCAGCCAAATACCTCGTAAGCCCTTCTTGCATTTCCGGTATTGAAAAGGTAAATATCGTCCACATACGGAAACCCTTTTGCTTCTTTCATGTTTCAACATCCCTCTCGTTCTTCAAAGAAATAGTCCCATTGCAATACAGGGCAGCCCGGGCGCCACGGCCCGGGCGCCTCCATCGGTCAAACGGTGTAAATAAAGGCTTCGTCCTTATGATAGCCGGAATTCAGCTCCTTGGCCTTCTCTTCATAGCCCTCCCGCCCCATCAGGGCATAGGTGGCAATCTTGCCTGCTTCTACGCCGGGCTGGTCGAAGGCGTCGATTTCCAAAAATTCTCCCGCTGCCGCCGTAGCCATCTCCAGCATAAAGAGGAGCCCGCCCAGCGTGTACTCGTCCAGCTTAGAGAGGGTTATCTTCATATTCATCTTTCCTGCCGAGGTGACAGCATACTCCGTCCCCTTCAGTTCCGAGGCAATTAACTTGTTGAAGCTCTGCCCCGCCAGATATTCCGCTTCATACATATTGATTGGCGCCTTGGGGATTTGCAAAGTCGTGCGGAAATTTTCCACCTCGATAAAAGCAATGATTTTATCTGCCGGCCCTTCTGTGTAAAGCTGCACCTGGGAGTGCTGGTCTGTCACGCCCAGCGCCCGCACCGGCGTCTGCCCCGTGAATGCGGGGGAGCCGTCTACCTTCACCTTTTTGCCCAGGGATTCTGCCCAAAGCTGCGCGTACCATTCCGCCGTGTTCAGCAAACCGTCTGCATAGGGCATCATGACGCTGATGTTGACTCCCTTTTTCATGGCAATGCAGTAAAGCATGGCGTACATATACGCGGGATTTTTCTCCAGCTCAGCATTGGAGCAGAGCCTGTCCATATCGCCTGCACCCTTCAGCAACAGCGGGATGTCGATATTTAATACTGCCGCAGAGAGGAGACCCACCGGGCAGAGAACGGAAAATCTTCCGCCAACGCCATCGGGAACCACAAAGGTTTTAAAGCCGTTTTCGTCGGCAATCCGCTTTACATTTCCCTTTTCCTTATCTGTGGTGACGATAATATGCTCCTTCAGGTTCTCCACCTTTCCATCCAGCAGGGATAATGCCACCATAAACTGGGTCACTGTTTCCACCGTATTGCCCGACTTGGTTATTACATGGAACACCGTCTTCGCCGGGTCAATAATGTCCAAAACGGCGTTGAGTCCGTCTGGGTCAATATTGTCCAGCACATAGAATCTGGCGCCGCCCCGCTTTTCCCTGGGAAGCTCGTTGTAGCGCATATGCTTCAAGGCCGTGAAAAGGGCCTTAGAGCCCAAAGCCGAGCCGCCAATGCCCAGGACGACGAAATTCTCGTATTTCTCGTTAATCTCCTTACCCAGAGCCGTAATTTCCTCTACAATTTGAGTCTGATTAAATGGCAGCTCTCTCCAGGTGTTCATGGTACGCTTTGCGCAAACGCCCTCATGGACCTTTGGCAACAGCTTTTTTGCCTGCTGGATTTCCTCTGCGGTAATGCCGCTGGAAACGTTGGTGCTCAGCATATTGTTAAAGTCGAATTTGATAGAACTGCTCATAAATCTTTCTCCTTTGGAACTTATATTTATTCTATAATAATGTGTATGGTAAAAAGCGCAGCCCATGGGCCATGCATTTACCCACCACATTAATATATTCTACCTTTGTGCACTTACATCCTTTATTTTATTGTAAAAAAATGGCCAATATAATGTCAAAAACAGGTTGTCGGACCGTGTATTTTTATCCGTAAATTTGTGAAAGAAACAATAAATATTAAATTGTCTTGCTTTTTTTGACAAACGGCTTTAAAATCGCCCCAGAAAGAGCAACGATGACAGGAATAAATATCAATAAAAAGCTCATAATCGCTAGCGCCGAAAAAAGAGATAGCGCGGCGAACAGCCCAGTCAATCCTCCTGCTACGCCGATCAGCGCTCTTTCCCGGCGAGTCAGCGGCGTCCTCTCCCCATCCCAGCGGATTTTTTTCAGGTAAAGCCAGCCCTCCACGCATACTGCCACAAGGAAAACTGCCCAGATAATAATCTGCCAAGCGCCCTCGGCCTCAATGAGAGAAATTGTAATGTATTCTACCGCCATCAGCAGCAAAATCCAGCAGCTTTTCAGATGCCGCTCATAAAATTCCTTCATATATGCATTGGCCTGCCAGCCACACAGCCCATAAAGCCGGGCCAACTGCCCTGTCGCCAAAACGGCAAAGCCAGTCACCAGTACTGCGCAGACAATATGTAAAACTAGCATTTCGCCATTCATTGCCGCCACCTCAGGCCTGTTCCTCTAATTCCCTGCGAATCCCCTGCTTCCACATGATGACCGCATCCTCTCCGTTGTCCTGATAATAGCCCTTGCGGATACCCTCTTGCTCAAAGCCGTAGGATTGATAAAGGGAAATCGCCGCATCATTAGATGCTCTTACCTCCAGGGTAATGCTATCCGCATCATTTCGATACGCCTCCTGTATCAAGTGATGCACCAACATCTTGCCATAGCCTCTGCATCGGTAGTCTGGGTGCACGCAGATATTGTTGATATGCGCCTCGTCCAAAATCAGCCACATACCGGCATAACCGACGATCTTTTCATTTTCCCTGATGACATAATAGTGATGCTTGCTGATGCAGATATCCTCATAGAGCACCTCAGGAGGCCATGGACTGGCAAAGCACAGCTTTTCCAGCTCATAAATCTCCCCGATGCAATTCTCATCTGCCCGTTGGATTTCAACCTTAACCATTTACTTCCCCATTTTCTTGCGCACTGCGCCCGATTCTCTGATATAATTGGGCGCTGCCTCTTCCGGCGAAACCAGGCGCTGCTCCTCCGCCATGCGGCTTGCAACCACGGCTACTGCCGCTGCCCGTTGGTATACCTGACTGCCCGGCGCAAACACCGCCCTGTCGCCCAGCCTTTCTGCAATATACTCCCGCAGTGCCACCGCGCCATCTCCTACAAATAGGGCCTGCCGCCCCTCCAGACGCTGGAGCACCTGGTCAATATGCCCGGCCCCGTCCTCCCAGAGCCGCTGCTCCTTCTGAAAGCCGGCATAGTAGACCTGCCCTTTTCGCGCATCAATGATGGGACAAACCACGCCCCCAAATCCTGCCGCATTCTGCGCCAACGCCTCTAGGGTATCGACAACAGCCACCTGCCTGCCCAATGCCTGAGCCATTGCCTTGGCTGCGCACATACCGATGCGGACGCCCGTAAAAGAACCTGGCCCCGCGCTGACGGCTAGCAAGTCGATTTCCTCTGCCTTCCAGCCGGCGTAATTCATGCAGGCCTCCACTAACGGCATCAGCAGCTCCGAGTGGGTCCGCCTACAATCCACGTTTATTTCGCTTTTTATGGAATCTCCCTCAGATACCGCCACCGAGCAAACCGCGCTGGAGGTATCCAATGCTAATATTTTCATCATTTTTACGGTCTGCTGATATGAATCAGCCTTTCCCTCTCAGAGCGCCAGGTCATCTGGATGCGAATCGCGTCATCTGGCAACAGCTCCTCAATATTGCTCGCCCATTCAATGACGTTGACCCCGCCGCCGCTCAAATATTCTTCAAAGCCAATATAAAACATCTCGTCCGGGTCATCCACCCGGTAGACATCAAAATGGTTTAGCTTCAGCCGCCCCTCCTCATATTCCCGCACGATGGTGAAGGTCGGGCTCAAAATCTCCCGGTCAATCCCCAGCCCCTCTGCCAGGCCCTTGACAAAGACGGTCTTGCCCACCCCCAAGTCACCCTCCAGGCAAATCACCTCGCCCCCGCGCAGCGTTTCCGCGAAGCCTCGGGCAAAGGCCTTCGTCTCCTCAGGGGAATTTGTCAGCTTTTCCATATCACTCATGTGCACCTCAGTCTCGTCTGCCGTGGAGCAGCGGCGATAATCGCTTATATAGCAGGAATAGAAGAATCCCATCCAAAATGCCCTTCGCCAGCGTAAACGGCATCGCCGCCATCAACACATAGGCCAAAACTGAATTCATCGCCGGATTGATAGCCGTGCAAGCCTCCAAAATCGCCTCCATCGGCATAATCAGAGAATAAGCCGGAATCAGCATATAGTAGTTGAGCAGGCCGCTGGCCACCGTCATGGCGACAACGCCGACGAGCGTACCCACAAGAGCTCTCTTTCTCGTCTTTTTCCTGCGGTAAATCAATGCCGCTGGCAGCACTAGGCATAAGCCCATGATAAAATTTGCCAGCTCGCCAACGCCTCCTGTGCCCGAGTTTTTGAAAAAGAAAAACAGCAACACCTTAATGGCGTTGACTACCACGCCCGACACCGGCCCAAGACTAAATCCGGCCAGGAGGGTCGGTAAATCGCTGATATCCAGCTTCAGCCACGGCGGCACAATTGGGATTGGGATTTCAATATACATCAGCACAAAAGCCACCGCCGCCAGCAGGGCAGTTTTCAGCAGCCAGTCCAGATGCTTGGATTTCTTCTGCATTTCGTCTCATTCCTCCTAATAGCCCGGAAAAGCATGTCCCGCGGCAAGGAGGAAAAGGCGGCCGCAAAATTCACCGCAACGCTTCTCCCATCCAGACTATACTGTCGGTCACGGAATTGCACCGTGTCAGCCAAAGAGGCTCGTGGACTGTTACCACCGGTAGGGAATTGCACCCCGCCCCGAAGCATATGATTTCCGATATACGGAAATTATATCATATCACTGCGGCGCCGTCAATGCGCCGGCTCGCCCAGCACCTTGGCTGTCACAGCCGTCGGCTCATCCAGTTTTTCTGCATCGTAAAGCCCAATCTCTGATAGAGTGGTATTGCCTTTTCCTCGGCCGATGCCAGCACTTGTGCTACCCCCCGTAGCCTAGCTTCCTGAAACAGATAAATGAGCAATTGTTCCATATAGCCTTTTCCGCGATATGCCGGCCGTGTATAAACAGAAAATAGTGTGGCCCATTTTCCGCTCAAATTTCGCTCATCCGGCATGACCTCGTATAGACACAACATCGCTTTGCCAACAGTCTCGTGACCGTCTTTCATCAGAGCGCACAGGCATTGTCCTGTAGATGAATATTCAAATAGACGTCAATGGCTTCCGTCAGGCCTTCAGGCAGCTCTCCTCCCAACATGCTCAAGCGCAAAGCTCGTATGATCCCTGCATCTTTTCTCTCTGTCATGCGTCATTCCATTCTATTCCTCTCCACCATTTCCATAACACAAAAAAGGGCTGCCCTCTCAGGCAGCCCTATCTCTCCTCTACTTACTGGGGCAGAATCATTTCTACGTCGGTGTGGGGGCGCGGAATTACATGAACACCGTAGAGCTCGCCCACTCTCTTAGCGGCAGCAGCGCCCGCCTCAACAGCAGACTTAACAGCGCCGACATCGCCTCTTACCATTACCGTTACCAGACCAGAGCCAATCTGCTCCTTGCCAATCAGGCTAACGTTAGCAGCCTTTACCATAGCATCAGCCGCCTCGATTGCGCCGATCAGGCCTTTTGTTTCTATCATTCCCAAAGCTTCTTTCATCGTTAATATCCTCCGTCAAATTTTATTAATACATGCTCTTGGTGATTGTCGTCGCACCGCTGGGGCACTTCGCCTTGCAGAGCCCGCAATTGATGCACTTATGCTCCGGAGCCTTGCCCGAAACAATTGCCACGCCGTTGCTGGTGCCCAATCTGGTAGCGCCCGCCTTAATCATGGCAACCGCATCCTCATAACTTCTAACGCCGCCGGAAGCCTTTACACCCATGGTGGGGCCAACAGCCTCTCTCATCAGCTTGACATCCTCAACCGTAGCGCCGCCTGTAGAGAAGCCAGTCGAGGTCTTGACAAAGTCAGCATTTGCCTGCTTGGAGAGCTGGCAGGTCTTGACCTTTTCATCGTCCGTCAGGAGACATGTCTCAATAATTACTTTCAGGAGTGCGCCGCCTTTATGTACTGCATCAGCCACAGCCTTAATGTCCGCCAGAACCAAATCCCAGTTCTTAGACTTAACTGCGCCAATGTTGATGACCATATCTACTTCTCTAGCACCCTTGGAGATGGCGTCCATCGCCTCAAAGACCTTCGTCTCCGTCGTGCATGCGCCCAGAGGGAACCCGACGACTACGCAAGGGGTAACACCGGAACCTTTCAGCTGCTCCGCCACAAATGCCACATTGCCCGTGTTGCAGCACACGCTGGCAAAGTGATACTGCTTCGCCTCGTCGCAAATCTTTTTCACAGATGCCAAATCTGCGTCTGCCTTAAGCAAAGTATGGTCGATATACTTCGCCATTCCCTGGGGCGAAAGGTCTTCCTGCGCAGGCGCGCAGTTCATCGCTCCAACCTGGCTCAGGACTTCTTCGACCGCTTGTCTGATAATTTGATTAATATCCAAAGCTTACCTCCTTAGTCTATACCGAGAACCATCGGCGTCAATTACTTTCTACAGCTACCATTATAATATAAATGAAATAAAATTGCACTATAAATTTGTGAAAAAAATTACACAAATTATACTGATTTTGCAACTAATCTTATCTGCGCGTCAAATTTTTGGCCTTTTCCATCCCTTGCGTCTCTTTCCCGTATGTTTTGCCATGTTGGGGAATATGCTAACATATCTCGAAGCAAAGGAGCTTGCCTATGAGCGGAACATTAATTACCGAAGTCTTTTTAGGGGACAGGGCCGCCCCCATCGAGGGAGCCGTGGTGGAAACCTATCTTTGGTCTACCGGCGAGACGATTGAGCAGATAACCGGCAGCGCCGGGAAAACCAGCCCGATTTTTGCAGAGACGCCCGATGCCAGCCTGAGTCTGGATCCCAGCTACACCGGCCCTGCCTATAGCCTGGCCAACGTCACCATCCGTGCGCAGGGCTACCAGCCCTTGGTCGTGGAAGGGGTGCAGCTGTTTGACGGCATTGAAAGCATTCTCCCCGCCAGCCTGACCCCGGCGTTGGGTCGTTCCTCTCTCCCCCTGGCCATCCGCATTCCCGAGAACGCTCTTCATAGCAGCGCAGCCCGCCATCCCCAGGGTGGCAGCGTCGGTCTGGAACGCATTCTCCGCCAGGTCTATATTCCGGAGAATATCACCGTCCATCTGGGCCGTCCTGATAGCGCCGCCCGCAACGTTACCCTGCCCTTCCCTGCGTACATCAAAAATGTAGCCAGCAGCGAAATCTATCCAACCTGGCCAGAGAGCTCCCTCCGAGCCAACATTCTGGCTCAAATTGGATTCGCTCTCAACCGGGTTTATACGGAATGGTACCCCAGCCGGGGCTACGATTTTAATATTACCAATACCACTGCCTACGACCAGTATTTTGTAGAAGGGCGAAATATCTTTGAGAATATCAGCCGGATTGTGGATGAGATTTTCACCACCTATCCCCGACGGCTTGGCCAAATCGGCCCACTCTTTACCTCCTTCTGCAACGGAACCACTTCTGTCTGTGGAGGTCTCTCCCAGTGGGGCACGGTCAGCCTAGCCGAGGATGGGTTGACGCCTCTGCAAATTCTTCAATACTATTATGGCAGCGATGTCGAGCTTGCTACCGCTCCCGTTCAGGGGCTGGAAGGCTCCTACCCGGGAACCCCTCTTCGCAATGGCAACCGTGGCGAGGATGTCGCCCTGATTCAGTCCCAGCTGCGCCGCATCAGCCGCAGCTATCCCCTGATTCCCACCGTTGCAGCGGACGGCATTTTTGGCGACGGCACCAAAGAGGCTGTCCGCGTCTTTCAGCAGATATTTGACCTGACGCCTGACGGCATTGTCGGCCCTGCAACCTGGTATAAAATTTCCTATATCTACGTGGCTGTGACCAAGCTGGCAGAGCTGGATTCTGAGGGGCAGTACCCTAATATTGAGCAGCCCTATCCCGGCCGACTTCTCTCCTATGGCTCCCGCGGCAACGACGTCCAGCGCATGCAGCAGTATTTGCAGGTTATCTCCCGCAGCTACAGCCGCATTCCCTCCCTGGTGCCGGACGGCATTTTCGGAGACAACACGCTGGCTGCTGTAGAGGCATTTCAGCGGCTCTTCGGCCTTACTGAGGATGGCATCGTCGGCCCGGATACATGGAATAAAATCCTAGAGGTATGGCGACAGACCAGCTGAGTTCTCGCCCCACGGCCCTTCCGTCCTATGAGTAAAGGAAAAACAATCCTATCATCCAATCAGATAGCCTTGCCTTATAGGAAGCAATAGCCAGTACACACTGCCGCTTCGCGTTGATAGCAGCGCAATAGCCAGCGGGTTCCTCATGACTCGCCACCAAAACAGAGCTGATAGGGAGCGATTTCTTATCAGTTCTGTTTTTTCAAGTCGCTTATCATAGATGCCGCAAATTTTCAGACATTCCATGGTTGAACGCTTTTCTTGACAATCGGAAATACTCATGCTATTGTATAGTCAAATATTTGACTTTTTAGCAGGATAACAGGGTTTCTATGGAGTGGGAAAAGGTAAGAGCGTATGTCAATCAATACTGCAAGCTTCGAGATGTTCAGTTTGCCGCATACGAACGATACGCCAGAAAACACGGCTTGACAGCAAAGGAACTGTTTGTATTAGACATCATTTGGTTTTCGCCCGAAGGCTGTCTGCAATCGGATATATGCGAACGGCTTTCCGCCACCAAGCAGACGGTCAGCGCCATTATCAAGAAGTTCTTAAAAAAAGGGTACGTATCCCTGAGCGAATCTAAGGCAGACCGCAGGAATAAAATCGTCCGTTTCACAAAAGAGGGTATCGAGTATACGCAAAAAATTATCCCACCCGCCGCGAATGCC
>DBGCIZ010000202.1:0-5661 GCA_048355355.1 Christensenellaceae bacterium
CAGTACAGAAGCGCAAAAGAGGCGGTTTTAAGAGCCCAAAAGTTTGCATATATCGGCAGAAAGCAGAAGAAGAGAAACTTCAGAAGCCTCTGGATTGCCAGAATCAATGCAGCGGCCCGCATCAACGGAATCAGCTATTCCAGAATGATGGACGGCCTGAAAAAGGCTGGCGTTGAGGTCAACAGAAAAATCCTGGCGGATATGGCAGTGAACGATGCGCCGGCGTTCGCCCAGTTGGCTGAGCTGGCAAAGAGCAAGCTGGCATAACAGAACAGACAGAAAAAATTCGGGAAACCGAATTTTTTTTTGGAGCCGCATAGCGGGATGGAGGCAATATGATAGAGACGATTTCCAGCCTACAAAACCCCTATATTAAGCTGCTGCGCAGCCTGAAGAGCAAAAAGGAGCGGGAGACCCATGGCCTTTTTTTGGCGGAGGGGGAGAAGTGCGCCTGGGAGGCCCTGGAGGCGGACGCAGCAGAATGCCTGCTGGCTACGGAAGAGAGCCCATTGACAGAGGCAGCAGAGGCGCAGGGCGTACGGACCATTTTGTGCTCAGAGCGGGTTATGGAGGCAGTGTCGGACGCGAAAAACCCCCAGGGCGCGGCTGCGGTAGTGAAACGGCAAGCGCTGATGCAGCAGGGAAAAGAGCGGGGACAGCTGTTGATAGCGCTGGAATCGGTGGCAGACCCGCAGAATGTGGGCACGATGATTCGAACGGCGGACGCGGCAGGGGCCGGCGCCGTCCTGGTTTCGCAGGATACGGCAGACTTCACGGGGCCAAAGGCAGTGCGGGCCTCGATGGGCAGTGTGTTTCATTTGCCTATCGTCGTATGCCAGGATTTTTACGGCATGCTGGCGCAGCTGAGGGCGGAGGGGGTAACCCTGGTAGCTGGAGATTTGGCAGGGCAGGGAACGCTTGCCCCCATGAAAAGATGTTGCATTCTCATCGGAAATGAGGCGCGGGGCTTGACGGAGCAGGCCTTGGCCCAGGCAGACGTCCGCTATAAAATCCCCATCTATGGCAGGGCGGAAAGCTTGAATGCCGCAGTGGCCGCGGGAATTTTGCTTTATCAAGTTCGCGAGGGAATGGAAAAATAGCGGTTGCAAAAAAGGCAATCCTATGCTATATTGAATCAATAAAGGCGATGAAAGGGCAAAGTAGCAGGCTGAGCGAGGCCCAAAAAGAGAGGTGGCCCAAGGCTGGAAGGCTGCCGGACTGTCAGACTGCGAAATTTCACCCATGAGCTGCCCGGCTGACAAGGTAGGCCGGGACGTCTGGCTGCGTTAAGGCTTGATGGAGATGCCGCTTTGGCGGCGAATTCAGGTGGTACCGCGAGTTTTTTGCTTCGCCCTGTAGGGCGAAGCTTGTTTTTTATCGAGAGATAGGGAGGTTGCAGGAATGCAGGACAAGTTAAAGCAGATGCTGGAGGATGTGAAGCAGGCCATCCATAGCATGAACACAAAGGAAACATTGCAGGAGCAGCGGGTGAAATACCTGGGGAAGAAGGGCGAGCTGACCCAGCTCATGAAGCAGATGGGCCAGCTGCCGCAGGAGGAGCGGCCCCGGTTTGGCCAGATGGTCAACGCGGCCAGGACGGAAATTGAGCGGCTCTTGGAGGAAAAGCGGGAAGAGCTGGCGCGAGAGGAAAAAGAGCGTAAGCTGCGGGAGGAGACCATTGACGTAACGCAGCCGACGACTGACACCCTGGGCGGCGCCCATCCTTTGACGCGGGTTACGAGAGAAATCGTCTCTATCTTTATGAAAATGGGCTTTACCGTATTTGAAGGCCCCGAAATTGAGACGGACCAATATAACTTCGAGATGCTGAACATTCCGAAGGACCATCCCGCGAGGGATATGCAGGACACGTTTTACGTATCTGACGAAATTGTCCTTAGGACGCACACGTCGCCAGTGCAGGTGCGGACCATGCTTTCCTCGGAACTGCCTATCCGCATGATTTGCCCAGGGCGGGTTTACAGAACAGACGATGTGGACGCCACGCATTCCCCGATTTTTAACCAGATGGAGGGGCTTGTCATCGACAAGGGCATAACCTTTGCAGACCTGAAGGGAACGATCAACTCTTTCCTAAAGGAATTTTACGGCGAGGACACCAGGACAAAGTTCCGCCCGGGCTTCTTCCCCTTTACGGAGCCCAGCGCAGAGGTGGACGCTACCTGCTCTCTCTGCAAGGGAAAGGGCTGCCCAGCCTGCAAGGGCGCTGGCATGATTGAGGTGCTGGGCTGCGGCATGGTAAACCCGAGGGTGCTGGAAAACTGCGGCATTGACCCGGAGGTATACAGCGGCTATGCCTTTGGCCTGGGGTTAGACCGGTTGACTAACATCAAATACGGCATTACGGACATCCGGCTGCTGTATGAAAACGATATTCGCTTCATCGAGCAGTTTAAATAGGAGGGGAACGGAACATGATAGCGCCATTAAAATGGTTAAAGGATTATGTAGAGATTGATATTCCCGCCCAGGAGCTGGCGGAGCAGATGATTATGACTGGCAACGGCGTGGAGGGTATTGAGGACCTGAGGGAGAAGATGCAGAATGTCGTCGTCGGCAAAATTCTCAAGCTGGAGAAGCATCCCAATGCGGACAAGCTGCAAATTTGCCAGATTGACGTGGGGGACGAGGTGCTCCAAATCGTCACAGGGGCGGACAATGTGTTTGAAGGCGCCTTGGTGCCAGTGGCGAAGTGCAACTCCCTGCTGCCTAACGGCATGAAAATCAAAAAGGGAAAGCTGCGGGGCGTGGAGTCCTATGGTATGCTGTGCTCAGGGGAGGAGCTTTGCCTAAAGGAAGCGGATTACCCTGGGGCAGAGGTGTATGGAATACTGATTTTAAAGGATGACTGCAAGGTAGGGCAGGACATGCGCCAGGTGCTCATGATGGACGACGTACTGCTGGATTTTGAGGTAGGGGCAAACCGGCCGGATTGCCTTTCCATCATTGGCATTGCCAGAGAGGCTGCGGCAGCCCTCTCCAGGCCGGTCTCCATCCCCAAGGCAGAATATGAGGAAAACCAGGAGGACATTGCCGACTATGTTTCCGTTTCTGTTTTAGACAGGGATATTTGCACCAGATACATGGCCAAGGCGATAAAAAATGTGAAAATCGGCGAATCTCCTGCGTGGATGAAGGAACGCCTCAAGAGCGCGGGGGTGCGCCCCATTTGCAATATTGTAGACATTACAAACTTCGTCATGCTGGAAACTGGGCAGCCTATGCATGCCTTTGACGCAGCGGATATCCGGGGCGGGGAGATTATCGTCCGCCGGGCGAACGAGGGAGAGAAAATCACCACGCTGGACGGCAAGGAGCGGGAGCTGGCCGCCTCTATGCTGATGATTTGCGATAAGCAGGGCCCCATTGGTATTGCCGGCGTTATGGGCGGAGAGAATTCTGAAATCAAGGATACGACGCAAACGGTCATCTTTGAATCGGCCAAATTTACCTACGGAAATATTCGCCAGACCTCGCGGGCATTGGGGCTGGCCACGGAATCCTCCATGCGGTATTCTAAAGGCGTCGATGCGGCAAACACGGCCTATGCTTTGGATAGGGCCTGCCAGCTGGTGGAGCTGCTTGGCTGCGGCCAGGTGGTCGGCGGGAAAGTGGATATCCTCTCTGAGGACCTGACGCCCAAGGTAATTACTACGAGCCCGGCGGAGGTCAACGCACTGCTGGGGACGGAGATTTCTGCCGAAGAGATGAGAAAGTGCCTGGAGCGGGTGTTCATCGAGACTACGTTGGAAGGAGATAAGCTGGTCTGCAAAATTCCCCATTTCAGAGGGGACATGGATGGCAAGGCAGATGTGGCAGAGGAGGTCGCGAGAATCTATGGCTACGACAATATTCCGGTCAACGATTCGGCGGGCCGCAGAATGGTGCTGCCCAATAAGACGGATGCCTATGCAGTTATCGATATATTGAAATATTTCATTCATGCTGAGGGCTTTTATGAGTGCTGCACCTATTCCTTTACTGGAGAGGCGCAGTGGGACAAGCTGAAGCTGCCTGCGGACAGCAGCTACAGAAAGGCCGTGCGGATACGCAATCCCTTTGGAGATGATACGGCCTATATGCGGACGACCTTGATTCCGGATATTCTGGACGTGATGGCGACGAATCTGAAGCGCAAAAATAAAAACGTGAAGATTTATGAAATCAGCAAGGTTTTTCTGCCAAAGGAGCTGCCGCTGACTACGGAGCTGCCAGAGGAGCGCAGAAAGCTGGTCATGGCCATGAGCGGCGAGGGGATGGACTTCTTCAACCTGAAGGCAGTGGTGGAGAATGTATTCTCCGCTATGAGAATTGAAGGAGAAATTGACGTAACGCCAGGCGGACCGGATTACTTCCACCCGGGAAGAAAGGCCCTCATGTATTTAGGGGACGTGCCCGTTGGGCAGCTGGGTGAGATTCATCCAGATGTGCAGCAGAACTTTGGCATCCCGGCCAGAGTGTATGTGGCGCAGCTGGATTTGGAATATCTGCTGACCAAGGTAGGGACGCGCATCCGCTTTAAAATGCTGCCGAAATACCCGGCCATTGAGCGGGATATTGCTATCGTCGTGCCTAGGGACGCCCAGTCCGGAACGATTCGCAAGGCCATCTTGAAAAATGGCGGAAGGTATATTGAGCAGTGCACGCTGTTCGATGTGTTTGTCAACGACAAACTGGGGGCAGATAAAAAGTCCCTGGCCTATTCCTTAAGCTTCCGCTCGCCAGAGGAGACGCTGACAGAGGAGGCCATCGCAGCAGATATGGAGCATATCCTCCAGATTCTCTCAGAGCAATTTGGAGCGACGCTGCGGGAATAAGCATGTTGCTCGCAAAAAGACGCCCAGGTATTGACACCTGGGCGCTATTTTTTGGTAGAAAAGGAGGCGATAGGGGTAGCGCGGCGGCGGTGAAGGGCAGTTTTTGCAGAATTCACAGAGGAACGGTGGATTTTATCAGAAGATTCGTGTATAATGAAACAATATTGATTGGAATAAAGAAAAAGTCTGTAGTGATTAGGAGAGAATCGCCAAGTGAAAAAATGGTTGTTGTTAAGTTTGACGATATTATTGCTGGCTGCGTTGTCTGCCTGCGCCGCCGGGGAGGTAGACTCCTTTCAGGGAACGGATGAATGCACGGGAGGAACGGAGCTGACGGACGTAAACATCAAGGAGGTCAGCTTTCAAACAGAGCAGGGCGGAGGTACGCTGGGAATTTCCTTTGTGAAGGGCAGCAGAATCAGCGGAAGCGGGGAGAATTCTCTGGACGGCGTTCCGCAGTATCACATAACTGTCATGGAGAAGCCGCGCCGCCTGCGCATAGATATTGAAGGCGTAGCCTATTGGGACTATTATGAAAACATGGATGCAGTGCTGGGGGATCTGATAACAGGTTACTTTGACGTAGCCTGGACGGAAAGTGGAACTTATACCCTCTTTTTGCAGCTGGCAGAAAATGTTCAAATTGCTGCGGAGGAGAACAGCTCGGGATTACAAATTACGATGAGAACAACGGAGGAGAGAGACCAGGACGACGACTACTTCGTGATTCTCAACGCCTTTGAGCAATATAAGGAGGGATTGCTGGACGAAAGCCTGGGGCTGACCCCGTCTTATGTCGCGGGCATGAACCGGGTGGTCATGG
>DBGCIZ010000203.1:0-1627 GCA_048355355.1 Christensenellaceae bacterium
CTCATTGTTTTGGCGCTGCTGCTGTTTATTCTGCCTCCGGCAGGAATTTTAACCATGGTGGAAATCACCAGAATGCTGGTGGGCCTAGAGTTTGTGTTTGTAGGCGCATCGGTGCTTTGCCATCTGTTTTAGAAAGCACTTTCGCGTTTGCTATTGCAGGCCATTTCATTTATAATTAAGAGAGCCTTTATTTGAAACATAATTAACATAATTGGCAAACAAAAAGCCCCCCGAAGAGGGGGCTTTTCTTCGCATGATCACGCCTTGCCGTTGCAGCCCAACACGTTGATAATCTTGTGACGAACCATTTCCTTGATGGCCGTTCTGGCGGGAGCCAGATACTGGCGGGGGTCAAAATGATCCGGATACAGAGCGAAATGCTCCCGGATGGCAGCAGTCATTGCGAGACGCAGATCTGAGTCGATATTAATCTTGCAGACCGCGCTGGTGGCCGCCTTGCGGAGCAAATCCTCGGGAACGCCCTTGGCGCCGGGCATATTGCCGCCGTATTTGTTGATTTTTTCCACAAACTCAGGGATGACAGAAGAAGCACCGTGGAGTACGATGGGGAAGTTGGGCAGAATCTCGGTGATTCTCTCCAGAATATCGAAGCGAAGCTTGGCCTCTCCCGTAAATTTATAGGCTCCGTGGCTGGTGCCGATGGCAATAGCCAGCGAGTCTACACCCGTCTTGGAGACGAACTCCTCTACCTCTTCAGGCTGGGTATAGGAAGAATCCTCCGCGCTGACGTTGACCTCGTCCTCTACGCCGGCAAGCCTGCCCAGCTCACCCTCTACGACGACGCCATGGTCGTGAGCATAGTCGACAACCTTTTTGGTCAGAGCGATATTTTCAGCAAAGGGCAGGTGAGAACCGTCAATCATGACGGAGGTGAAGCCACCCTCGATGCAGCTGACGCAGGTCTCATAGCTGTCTCCATGGTCCAGATGCAGGCAGATGGGCAGGCCGGTTTCCTCAACGGCTGCATCTACCAGCTTTCTCAGATAAGTGGGGTTGGCATAAGCCCGCGCACCCTTGGATACCTGAAGAATCAGCGGAGCTTTCTCCTCAGCGGCAGCCTCAGTGATACCCTGGATAATCTCCATGTTGTTTACGTTAAAGGCACCGATTGCATAGCCGCCGGCATAAGCCTTTTTAAACATTTCGGTCGATGTGACTAATGGCATTGTAAAATCCTCCTAAAGATTTTCATGAACTGTTGTGTAGCACATCTTTATTCTGCCAATAAAACGCCGAACAGTCAAGGGTTTTCAAAAAATTTTGTTAATCCCGACGAAAAGGGTTATAATTAAAGTAGCGGAAAACAGGGGCAAAATTGTCCCTGCGGCAAGCATAAATTTGATTGCATCACAATGAGGCGAGGAGGCATACGATGACAGACCAGCGCTTAAAGAAATTGGCAGAAAATTTAGTAAACTATTCCTGCGCAGTAAAGCCGGGAGAAAAGGTTTTGATTGAGATGTTCGACTGCGATGACGTTCTGGCAGAGGAACTGATTCAGGCAGTCTACCGGGCGGGAGGAATCCCCTTTGTGGATGTCATTCGCCCCAAAATACAGAGGGCTTGGCTGATGAACGCCACAAAGGAGCAAATTGAGGCCCAGACC
>DBGCIZ010000204.1:0-4919 GCA_048355355.1 Christensenellaceae bacterium
ATTGGACATTCCCTCACCCCCATTTCATAAGAATTATAAGTTGTCCGGTCAATCCCCAGATATTTTGCTACATCTTTTTGAAACAAGGCTTTTTGATAGCGGTAATACCGGAGCTTGTCTCCCATATTGACAATTGCTTGGGGATTGGGATACTTTCTGTAAAATTGTTCTGTCTTGGATAACGTTCTTGGAATACAGAAACGAAGAGTATGAATATAAAGAGTAGCGTAAGAATTCCTTCTAATTCCCTGTTTATAGAGAAGGATTAGATTATCGTCGATTTTTCTCAAGATTTTCCACTGGGGAGCAAAGGGAGTGTGTTTGGCATCTTTTCTCCCCGAAAGAGCCGTAACGTTAGGGTTGCTTTTTCGATGCACCTTGCGATATACGTAACCAGACTTCCCTTATCCGGCTGAAAGGTATTGATGCCTTTGATCAGTCCAATTGTACCAATGGAAATAAAATCGTCCAAATCATCGCCGGAGCTAGAATATTTTTTTGCGATATGGACTACCAATCGCAAATTATGCTCAATGAGTTTATCCCTCGCCCGCTCATCTCCGGCCATATACCGTGTAATGTATTCCCGCTCCTCTGCCGAAGCCAGCGGCTTGGGGAAGGTTCTCGAAGGGTTGCTTAAATAGCCTGAGAAAAAAAATACCTCTTTGAGGAATGTGAAAATATCCATACGCACCTCCATTTTGCTCTATATATCTATGCCGAAAAATCCACTTTTTTGACAACTTTCCCCTCCAGCCATCCTCCTGACAACGTCAAAGGCATCAAAAAAGAGCTGCTTCCATACGCAGCCCCTCCTGTCTTTCTATTGGGCATTTCATCACACTATTTTCCCGTCTTGCAAGGCTTGTATCAGGGCCTTTACCATGGCGCGTCCCTGTACCGATTTATAGTAAACGCCAAAGGAAACCTCCTCTGCATCCTTTATGGGAATTGCAGCGCAGGAGTTATCCGATGGCGCTAGCATTCCCGGCAGAATAGCCACGCCAAACCCCGCCTGCACCAGCGTAATAATTGCCTCTGTGGATTCGCAAAAATAGAGATCCGCCGGCGTGCGCTCGCCTATCTGCTGTCCAAATTGTCGCATTGCCTCTGCCTGTGGCTTGGTCGGGTCAAAAAGAACCAGCTTTTCTTTTTGCAGGTCCTCTATCGAAACAGCAACGCTGCCCGTCAAGGGATGCCCCGGTGGGCACAGGCAGACCAGGGGCGTCCTCCCCACCTCTTTATATTGTACTTTCGTTTTCTTGCCTCCCGGCATCCGGAATCCCAATACTGCGTCCACATCTCCATCCTCCAATAGGCGGAGAAGATATGGCGCCGGCGCCACCTGCAGCCTGGGATGCAGATTGGGGAATGCCTCCCGAAGCCGGCGCAGAACCGGTGCCAGCCAAAAAAGTTGGGCATCATTGTAGCATCCCAGGGAGAGCAACTGTATTTCTCGTCCGCGAGGTTCCTCAAAGCGCCGTTTTGCCCGCTCTGAAAGCGCGACAATATGTCTCGCATCGTTTAAGAATGCCATGCCCTCTGGCGTCAGCTTTACCGTTCGCGTCGTCCGCTTGAATAAAACCGTGTTGAGCTCCTTTTCCAGCGAGTGAATCTGTTGGGTCACCGCCGGCTGCGTCACATGCAAATGCTCCGCTGCCCTGGCGAAGTTTAAAACCTCGGCTACTGCGATAAAACAGGTTAACTGAAACGTGTTCATACAATATTCTCCGCCCTGTTAATTGATAAGCTTTGCTTATTAATAATAACATATTCTAAATTCACTTTCAAGCCAAAATCACTATAATGATTCTTAGGCGGACCGTTCGGTATCCAACCGTTCGCAGCCGCCTCAAATTACTAGGAAAGGAGGCTTGCTATATGGAGGAAAATATAATTCTGCTTCTCAAGCAATTAAGCCTTGCCCTAGAGCAACGGGGCAGAAATCGCCTGAAGCATTCCGAGCTTTCTCCATCGCAGAGCTTTGTTTTAGACTATTTGTTTTCTCAGCAGGACGGCGCCGTCTATGCCGCCAAACTGCGCGCAAAATTAGGTCTTTCCAAGTCGGCTCTCTCCTCGCTGCTAAAGGACCTGCAAAAAAAAAGGATATCTGGAAATGCTCCTCAACCCGGAGGACGACCGCGAAAAGCGGCTCTTCCTAACCCCCCAAGGCCTACGCCATCCGGCGGGAGCTGGATGCAGCCCTTGAGGAGCAGCAAAGGCAGCTTTGCCGGGGCCTTTCCCCTCACCAGCTGGAAATATGCAAATACGGACTGCGCAAAATGCTGGAAAATCTCAGCGCAAATCCGCAAGGAGGACATCAACTATGGTAAAAACCCTTTTGAAGCAGGTGCGGCAATATAAAGCCGCGTCCCTGCTGGCGCCCCTGTTTACGGGGCTGGAAGTATTGATGGAGGTATTGATTCCCTTTGTCACTGCCGCCATTATCGATTATGGCATCGAAGCGGGAGACATTCAGCAGGTATATCTCTACGGAGGCATTATGGTGCTGATGGCTGTTTTCAGCCTTCTGTTTGGCGTTCTGGCGGGCAAATATGCTGCCAGGGCTTCCTCTGGCTTTGCCTGTAATCTGCGCGAGGGCATTTACGCCAACGTGCAGACCTTTTCCTTTTCCAACCTGGATAAATATAGCACAGCCGGCCTCGTCACCCGGATGACCACCGACGTTACCAACCTGCAAAATGCCTATCAAATGATTTTGCGCATCGCCGTACGCGCGCCGCTCATGCTGATTTGCAGCATGGTCATGTGCTTTTTTATCAGCGTGGATTTGAGCCTGATTTTCCTGGCCGCTATCGTCCTGCTTGCCATTGCGCTGCTTTTGGTCATGGCGAAAACCACAAAAATCTTCCGCCGCGTCTTTGAAAAATACGATGACCTCAATGCCAGCGTGCAGGAAAATGTTTCGGCTATCCGCGTTGTGAAGTCCTTTGTGCGTGAGGACTATGAAAACAGTAAGTTTGAAAAGGCCGCCGAAAAGCTATACCGCCTGTTTGTCAAGGCGGAGGGCCGCCTTGCCTGGAATAGCCCCGTTATGATGCTGGTTGTATACGGCTGCATCGTGGCGCTTTCCTGGTTTGGCGCACAGTTTATCGTCGCCGGCGATTTAACCACCGGCGAACTCACCTCCCTGTTCAGCTATGTGCTCAGCGTTCTCATGTCCCTGATGATGCTCTCCATGGTGTTCGTCATGATTACTATGAGCGCCGCCAGCGGCCGGCGAATTGCCGAAGTATTGGAGGAGAAGGCCGAGATGGCTAACCCTGCGCAACCTGAGATGGAGGTTCCCAACGGCCAGATTGACTTTGACCATGTCAGCTTTTCCTACCGGCATGGCAGCGGGGAGGATTCCCTCCACGATATTGATATCCATATACGCTCTGGCGAGACAATCGGCATCATTGGCGGCACGGGCAGCGGCAAATCCACCCTGGCCAATCTGGTCAGCCGTCTCTATGATGTAGACCAGGGCGCCATCCGCGTAGGCGGCCAGGATGTCCGGGCCTATGATATGGAGGCGCTCCGCAACCAGGTTGCCGTTGTGCTGCAAAAAAACGTCCTCTTCTCCGGCACGATTCTGGATAATCTCCGCTGGGGCAAGGAGGATGCCACAGAGGAGGAGTGCCGCGAGGCCTGCCGTCAGGCTTGCGCTGACGAGTTTATCCAGCGTTTCCCCGACGGCTATCAAACCTGGATTGAGCAGGGCGGCAGCAACGTCTCCGGCGGTCAGAAGCAGCGCCTCTGCATTGCCAGAGCCCTTCTGAAAAAGCCGAAAATCTTGATTTTAGATGATTCTACCAGCGCTGTGGATACCGCTACGGACGCCAAAATCCGGGACGCCTTTGCCCATAGCATCCCGGGAACTACCAAGCTGATTATCGCCCAGCGGATTTCCAGCGTTCAGGATGCCGACCGCATCCTCGTTTTGGACAATGGAGCGGTCAGCGGCTTCGATACCCATGAAAATCTGCTGAAAAACAACCGAATTTACCAGGAAATCTACGATGCCCAGACGCAGGGCGGCGGCGATTTCGACCAGACTTCGGAAATATGAAAGGACGGTGAGCAACATGAAAAAGAAAAAAACAGACCTCCAGCAGCTCATAAAAACCATGGGCCGGGTGCTGGGGTATATGATAAAAAGCTATAAGGCCTCGTTTTGCATTGTGGCGCTCTGCACGCTGCTTTCTGCGCTAGCCACCCTATATGGCACGTTGTTTCTGCAAACGCTGATTGACGACTATATTATCCCGTTAACCCAGGCGGAGACGCCGGATTTCTCCCCTTTGGCCAACGCGCTTCTCATCATGATTGCCGTCTATGCCGTGGGCGTAGTGTGCTCCTATGCCTATAACCGGATTATGGTCAACGTCAGTCAGGGAACGATGAAAAAGCTCCGCGTCCAGCTGTTTCAGCATATGTCCCTTCCCATCAAATATTTTGACACCCATGCCCACGGGGATATCATGTCCATCTATACCAACGATGTGGATACTCTGCGGCAGCTAATGAGCCAGACCATCCCCCAGGTTATCAACTCCCTCGTGACCATTGTCATCACCCTTGTCAGCATGTTTCTGCTGGACCTGCCCTTGACCCTGATTACGCTGGTGCTGATTGGCGTGATGCTGCTTGTCAGCTCCAAAATTGCCGGAAAATCGGCGCTGTACTTTTCCCGCCAGCAGAAGGATTTAGGCGCCGTCAACGGCTATATTGAAGAGATGATGGAGGGGCAGAAGGTGGTCAAGGTATTCTGCCATGAGGAAAAAAGCCTGGAGCAGTTTCAAAAGCTGAACCAGGAGTTGCGGGAAAGTGCCGACAAGGCCAATACCTTTTCTAACATTACCATGCCCGTCAACGCCAATCTGGGGAATTTGAGCTATGTGCTCTGCGCTGTA
>DBGCIZ010000205.1:0-3872 GCA_048355355.1 Christensenellaceae bacterium
TTGTAGAGCAGACGGTGCTGCGTCCATTGCTCTGGGGCAGAAACGTCTCCATACTTCTGGATTTCAAAACTCCCAAGTTCAAGCGGGCCACCTTCTTTGCCAAGGTAGTAGACGCGCTGGACGTTTTGACAAATATGGGTGTCCGCATTTTATCCTATAATCCGGCGTCTGCGCAGGAGGAGACCGAGCTGCTGACGCTGGTGACGGAGACGCAGATTCTAGATGCGGCCAAGGCTGGAGCGACATCAGTGCTCTGCACAAGGGACGCGATTGTGACGCCGCTGGCCCGGGATAAAGCGTCGGAGCTGGGCATCGCAATCAACTGTTAGGAGAAGATATGCTGGTAGGAAGAGTGAAGGGCAATGTGGTCAGCTCCACAAAAAGCGAGCACCTGAAGGGCTTGAAGATGCTGATCGTCATGCCCCTGAATATAGAAACCATGGAGGAAAAGAACGATCCGGTAATTTGCCTCGATTTTGTAGGTGCGGGCGAGGGAGATGTGGTTATGTGTGTGGCGGGAAGCTCTTCCCGGCAGACGCCAGAATCTCGGCCGACTCCATCGGATAACGCCATTCTTGCCATTTTGGATACGATTGACATTCGGGGCGAGAGGAAATACGAAAAATTCGTCAAGGAATAAAGGCGGTGAAATATGACATTAGGACGTGTTTGCGGGCAGATTGTCAGCACAAGAAAAGCAGCAAAGCTGGAGGGCTTTAAAATACTGGTTGTGCAGCCCATCAGCCTAGATACCTTTGAAGAGACGGGGGCGCCTATCGTCAGCCTGGATACCATCGGCGCAGGCGAGGGAGAAGTGGTTTTGATGGTTTCGGGAAGCTCGGCCAGGCAGACGGCACAGACGGACGGCAAGCCCACGGATAATTCCATCGTAGGGATTATCGATACAGTTACTATTGGCGGAGAGCTGAAGTTCCGCAAGGGTGACTGATAAGGGAGACTTGGAGCCGCCTTGCGAAAAGCGGCAGGAGATATTGAAGAAGTTATTGGAGAAATGCGAGGTATTAATGAGATGAGTTTTACAGACGAACAAATTCGGTCGATCATCAAGGACACAGTGTCTAAGATTATTGCGCAGGGCGCGGCTGACACGGCTGCATCTGCACCGGCGGCAGGAACCTGGATGTTTGACGATGCAAATGACGCTGTTGCAGCGGCGAAGGAAGGTCAGGCCCAGCTGGCGAAGATGACCTTAGCCCAGAGAGGCAAGCTGATTGAGGCCATGCGGAAGGCGGCTCTCAAGAATGCGGAGTATCTGGCAGAGCTGGCGCATAATGAGACCGGCTATGGCAGAGTGCCGGATAAGATTATTAAAAACAAGCTGGCTGCGGAAAAGACACCTGGCATTGAGGATTTGACACCGCGGGCATTCTCCGGTGACTATGGCCTGACGCTGGTGGAGCAGGCGCCCTTTGGCGTAATCGGCTCGATTACCCCTTCCACCAATCCGACGGCTACGGTTATCAACAATTCAATTAGCATGATTGCAGCTGGTAACTCGGTGGTATATAACCCCCATCCCTCTGCGGCCCATGCGTCTCAGGAGGCAATGCGCATCCTGAACGAGGCAATTGTGGAGGCAGGCGGCCCGGCAACTCTGATTACGACGGTGAAAAAGCCGACGCAGCAGACGGGCCAGGTCATCATGGAGCATAAGGACATCAAAATCCTCTCCATTACCGGCGGCGAGGGTGTCGTAAAAGTAGCGATGAAGACGGGCAAAAAGTGCGTTGCTGCCGGCCCGGGAAATCCGCCTGTTATCGTAGATGATACGGCAGACATTCCCAAGGCTGCAAAGGATATCGTGGATGGCGCGTCCTTTGACAACAACGTTCTCTGTATTGCAGAAAAGGAAGTCTTTGCATTCGCTAACATTGCAGATGAGCTGATGTATCATATGCTGAAAAATGGCGCTTACAAGATTTCTGGCGAAGATATTGACAAGGTAGTGGCGACAACCCTGATTCAGAAGGATGGGAAGTACGTCATCAACAGAAAATACGTGGGAAGAAACGCTTCTGTCATTCTGCGGGACGCAGGTGTCAACTTCACGGGCGACCCGAGGCTGGTTATTGCAGAGGTAGACAGGAATCATCCCTTTGTCATGGTAGAGATGCTGATGCCTGTTTTGGGTATTGTGCGCGTCAATACCATCGAGGAGGCCATTCAGGAGGCTGTCAGAGCGGAGCAAGGATGCTGGCATTCGGCCATGATTCACTCGAAAAACGTTCACAACATGTCTATGGCAGCTACGGCGCTGAACACGACTATCTTTGTGAAGAACGGTCCGTCCTACGCCAGCCTGGCTGTGGAAGGCGAGGGCTATACCACGCTGACCATTGCAACTCCTACAGGAGAGGGCCTGACCAGCGCGAGAACCTTTACCAGAGCAAGACGCTGCACGCTGAAGGGCGATTTCCATATTATTTGAGGGGATTTCAATGACTACGATAGACAGCATTCGTGAGGCGGGGATTGTCGGCGCAGGCGGCGCAGGCTTCCCCACTCATGTCAAGGTAAATTGTAAGGCAGAATATGTCATTGCCAATGGCGCAGAATGTGAGCCGATTTTGCGGGTGGACCAGCAGATTATGGCGGTCTATGCCGACAAAGTGGTAAAGGGCATGATGGCCATCAAGGAGCAGACGGGGGCACAGCATGCGGTAATCGGCCTGAAGGCTCATTATCATGCAGCCGTAGATGCTTTAACAAAGGCGATTGGCGACAAGCCGATTGAGCTGAAGCTCTTCCGCAGCTATTATCCCGCGGGAGACGAGCAGCAAATGGTCTACGAGGTGACGGGAAGAGTGGTTCCCACAGGTGGCCTGCCGTTGGACGTAGGGGCGGTGGTCTGCAACGTCAGCACCCTCTGCAATATTGCCGATTCCTTAGACGGCATTCCCGTGACAACCAAGGTAGTTACGGTGGGCGGCGAGGTGGCCAATCCGGTGACCCTGACAGTTCCCATTGGAACGCCTATTTCCAAGCTGATTCAGTTGGCTGGCGGTCCGTCCTCTATGGATGGCTACACTGTGATTCTAGGTGGCCCGTGCATGGGCAAGCTGACCAAGGATGTGGATACGCCGGTAACGAAAACCACAGGAGGCATTCTGGTTTTCAAGGATTCCCATCCATTGATTGCGAAAAAGACGCCGAATTTGGAGAGAGATATGCGTCTGGCGAAGGCAGTGTGCTGTCAATGTACGCTGTGCACCCAGTTATGTCCGAGAAATGCGCTGGGCTTAAACGTGGAACCCCATAAGGCGATGCGGGCAGCGGCTCAGGATAATGGCAAGTTGCTGGGAGAATTAAATGGCATTTTCTCCTGCTGCGATTGCGGTGTCTGCACCTATTATGCCTGCAACTTTGGGCTCTCACCCTCGAGAATGATGCAGAACATGAAGGCGGCAATGGCCCAGAATGGGGTTCGTCCCGTGAAGGAAGTAAAGGGGACTGTTGACAAGGGGATAGAAGGCAAGCGCGTGCCGGTTTCCCGCATGATTGAGCGCCTGGGCGTAAAGAAATACGATGTTCCCGCACCCTTAAAGGAAGAGCTCATCGCTGTAGATAAGGTGACGATTCCGTTGAGAATGCATATTGGGGCGCCGGCGGTGCCGGTTGTGGCCAAGGGAGATAAGGTCAATGCTGGGGATTTAATTGGCGAGATTAAAGAAGGCGCTTTGGGCGCAAGAGTACACGCCAGCATTACCGGGACGGTGACGGCCGTCTCAGACAATGCCATCGAGATACAAGCGTAAGGAGGATATAGATGAACGCACTTGGAATGGTAGAGCTGAATAGCATACCAAAGGGAATTGAGGCAGCGGATGCGATGCTGAAGGCTGCTGAAGTGG
>DBGCIZ010000206.1:0-3049 GCA_048355355.1 Christensenellaceae bacterium
CAGCTTCTGCGGGCTGATGAAGGAATATTTGGCGGACGCCATAGAAAGCGACAGCCGCTTTCAAAGCATTCGGCCGGAATTTGTGGATTACAGCGAGAGCGAAGCGGCAAAATATGATAATTACTTTGTCCCCGCATTTTATATCGACGACGAGCTGGTATGCGACGGCCCAGCAGACCGGGACGAAATCGTCACAATTTTAGAGCGGGTAATTGGCGATTAGGGGGCCATACTAAAGAAAAACAGGGAAAGGAGAAAGCCGCATGAAAAGGTGGGTGACCTGGACTGTCTGCCTGGCGATTATCGCAGGCTCCGGCGTCTCTGGCTATGTGCTGGCGAAAAATTCACCGTCTATTTTCAGCGAGGAAACAGAGGAGGCCGCATCCGCAGACGATGATACTGCCGGGCTGAACTGTGAGCTCATCTTAATAGATGAATATAGCCAATGCGGGCATCAGGAGCAGGCCTCTGGGGAGACGAGGGACATAATCGGCAAGACGGAGGAGGAAATTGCGGCGCTATACCCAGAATATGTGGTAGACAGCTTTTCGGCAGAGCAGGTAGTTTTGCGAAGAACCTTCGATATCTATTGCGGCCAGCATTATATTTTAAAGCTGACCGGCGAAAGGCTGGAAATTTTGAAGGGAAAGGATGGCGCCTATGAGACCTTACAACAGCTGGAGCTATCACGATATACGCTGAACGCAGAGGAGCGGACACTGCTGACCCATGGGAAGGTGTTTTCCTCTATTGAGGGCATTGATACGTATCTCGAAAGCTAAAAAGAGAGCGGGCAGCAATTTGCCCGCTTTTTTGGTGCTTCTGAGTGGCACGCCTATGGAATCGCATCCACGGTTCTAAGAGAAAAGGAGCGCTGAAAAGCTACCGTTTCTATGAATCGCACGCCCTCCTCTTGGTCGATGGGGGATAGCTTGCGGAGGCATATCCATAAAGCAAAGGCTGTTTTCAAAGCCTTAGAAAAGTGTTAATAATTAAGTCACAAATGGCCTATTGACACGCATTATAAAGAGTGGTATTTTAATATCAAGGTGTTAGCACTCGTAATGCTCGAGTGCTAACAGGGGAGTAACCAGCATATCATGTAAGGGGGTGTGGACGTGATTACGGAACGGCAGCTGGCGATCTTGCAGTCGATTATCGACGAATATATTCTGACAGGCGTGCCCGTTGGGTCACGCACGCTTTCAAAACGAGTGGACATGAATCTGAGCTCTGCGACGATTCGCAATGAAATGGCGGATTTAGAGGAGTACGGATATCTGGAGCAGCCCCATGCCTCAGCCGGGCGGAAGCCGACGGAGAAGGCATACCGGCTCTATGTAGATACCCTGATGAAGGTAAGCCGCTTAAATCAGCAGGAGGTCATGATAATTAAGCACTATTTTGATAAAAAGGTGCAGGAAATTGAGAACGTCATTGAGACCACGGCAAAGGCCCTTTCAGACCTGACGAACATGACGGCGGTGGTCATGTCTCCTCAGCTGAAGCGAGATGAAATTAAGCGGATTCAGATTGTCAAGCTTTCGGAGCAAAAGGCTCTGCTGGTGTTTGTGTTCAGCACGGGCATGGTGAAGGATGTCATGGTCCAAATCGATGAGGATATTGACGCCCAGTATTTGGAGATGCTCTCCAGCCTGCTGACCGAAAAGGTGCAGAATTTGCCGGCAGAGGAAGCTGTCGATGCTGTGAGAGACATTCTGTATTCCGATTTGCCAGAGCATAGAAGGTTTTTAAACGCGCTGCTTTCCGCAGTGGGCGCCAACGTCCGCTCCAGAGGCGAGGTGGTCCTAGGGGGCGCAAAAAACATCTTTAACCATCCGGAATATAAGGATGTGGACAAAGCGAAGAGCTTCCTGTCCCTGTTGGAGACAAAGGATAAGCTTTACGACATGCTGCGGCGGGCCAAGGATATGGAGTTTACCATTAAAATTGGCACGGAAAACGAGCTGGACCAGCTGAAGGATATGAGCGTGGTGACGGCCACCTATAAGATTGGCAATGAAAACATTGGCTCCTTTGGCATTATTGGCCCTACCAGAATGGACTACGGCAAAATTGTATCCATTATGAGCTGCATTGGCTCTAGCATGAACGATATACTGAAAAGTTTTCTCTCCATAGATGAGTAAAGCGGAAAGGACAAAAAAGATGAGTGAAAAAAAGAAAAAGAGCGTAAAGCAGGAGGAGGCGCCCATCCAGGATACGCCGCCAGAGGCGGAGCAGGCCGAGGAAGCCGCTGAGGCACAGGATGCGCCCCAGTCTGACGAGCTGGCAAAGGCCCTGGCCGAGCGGGAGGAATATTTAAACGCCTTAATCCGCGAGCGGGCCGATTTTGAAAATTATAAAAAGAGAAACAGCGCCGCTGTCTCCCGCGCCTATGCAGATGGCAAGGGCGACGCAGCAGAGGAGCTTTTGCCCATTCTGGACAATTTGGAGCGGGCCATCGCCGCAGCAGAGGGGGAGAGCCCCTTGAAAACAGGCGTGGAAATGGTGCTCCGCCAGGCAATCGATATTTTTCACAACATGGGCATTGAGGAGATTGCCGCAGAGGGCGCTGAGTTTGACCCCAATCTGCACAACGCCGTAATGCAGGTGGACGCAGAAGAGGGAGAGGAGAGCGGCATTGTGAAAGAAGTCCTGATGAAGGGCTACCGCACCAAAGATAAGGTGCTGCGGCACAGCATGGTGAAGGTAATCAAATAAGCAATTAAATTTTTTGAAAAGGATTAGGAGGATAGAATCATGGGCAAGGTAATCGGAATTGACCTGGGAACGACAAATAGCTGCGTAGCAGTCATGGAAGGCGGCGAGCCGGTCGTCATCCCCAATGCGGAAGGCGCAAGAACAACACCCTCCGTTGTGGCATTTGCAAAAAACGGCGAAAGACTGATTGGCCAGGTGGCCAAGCGGCAGGCAGTCACCAATCACGAAAAGACCATTTCGTCCATTAAAAGGGACATGGGCACAGACAGAAGAGTCAATATTGACGGGAAGTCCTATTCTCCGCAGGAGATTAGCGCAATGATCC
>DBGCIZ010000207.1:0-12081 GCA_048355355.1 Christensenellaceae bacterium
ACAATCCCAAGGTCCTGCTGCTGGACGAACCTCTGGGAGCCCTGGATTATAAACTGCGGAAGACCATGCAGCTGGAACTGAAGAACCTCCAGCAGCGGCTGGGCATTACCTTTATCTACGTGACCCATGACCAGGAAGAGGCACTGACCATGTCGGACACGATTGCCGTGATTGACAACGGCATGATTCAGCAGATTGGCACGCCGGAGGATATTTACAACGAGCCCACCAACACGTTTGTGGCTCGGTTTATTGGGGAGAGCAACATCATTTACGGCAAAATGCCTGCGGACTACCGGTGCTACTTTTCCGGGCGGGAGTTTCCCTGCGTGGACAGAGGGTTTTCGGAGGACGAAGAGGTGGTCATCGTCATTCGGCCGGAGGATGTTGACATTGTGGAGCCAGGGCCGGAGGTGCTCTGCGGCGAGGTGACCTCTGTCATTTTCAAGGGCGTACATTACGAGATTCACGTCAAGGCGGACGACGGCTACGACTGGATGATTCACACCACGGATTTGACCAGCATCGGCAGCCGGATTGGACTGAAAATAGAGCCAGACGCCATTCATATTATGGAGCGCTCGCAATACGACGCGGCGGACGCATAAGGGAGGGGTTGCATTGAAAAAAAAGCTTTTTGCCCTGCCCTATATGGTTTGGATGGTGCTGTTTACTGTGGTGCCGTTGCTGTTGATTATTGTCTACGCTGTGTTTGAGACGACGCCCACAGGCGAGGTCATCTTTACGACGGAGTATCTTGCCAAGGTATTTTCGCCGGAGAATATGTCCGTGCTGCTCCGAAGCCTTTGGTATGCGGTGATCAACACGGTGCTGTGCTTGGTGTTGGCCTATCCGGCGGCGCTGCTGCTTTCCAAGCTGAAGCCAAAGGTGGCGGGCATTGTCAGCCTGTTGTTTATCCTGCCCATGTGGATGAACTTTCTGCTGCGCACCTACGCCTGGCAGGCGCTCTTGGATTTAAACGGCCCTATCAACAGCTTTTTGGGTCTTTTCGGCATTCCGCCCCAGCAGCTGCTCTATACGGAGGGGGCGGTGATGATGGGCCTGGTATACAACTTCCTGCCCTTTATGCTGCTGCCCATCTATTCCGTCTTTCAAAAGCTGGATCCCTCCTACGCGCAGGCGGCGGAGGATTTGGGGGCCAACAAGCTGCAGGTGCTCTGGCGCGTGACCCTGCCTCTCACTAGGTCTGGCATTATTACGGGCATTACCATGGTGTTTATGCCTACGGTGACGACCTTTATCATATCCCGCTTGCTGGGCGGCTCGCACTATATGATGTTCGGCGATTTGCTGGAGAATCAGTTTATGGTGCTGAAGGATTGGAACACGGGCTCCGCTCTGGCGGTGGTGATGATGGTGCTGCTGGTGATTAGCATGGCCATCATGCGCAAGTACGACAAGGATGGCGACAAGGGGGGCAGGCTATGGTAAAGTTTCTGAAGCGATTTTATTTGGGGATTCTGCTGTTCTTTCTATATGTCCCCATTTTAATGCTGATGGTGTTTTCCTTTAACGATGGGAGAACGATGTCCAAATGGTCCGGCTTTACCTTCGACTGGTATGGAGAGCTGTTTCGCGACCCGGCTATTATGGAGGCCCTCTGGGTGACTATTTCAGTGGCCGTGCTTTCGGCTCTGATTGCAGTGGTGATTGGCACCCTGGCGGCCATTGGCATCCGGGAATATAAGCGAATCTCCCGGGCGATTACCATCAATTTGACCTATGTTCCCATGATGAATGCAGACATTGTGACGGGCATATCCCTGCTGCTGCTGTTCATCTTTGCGGGGATTCCCAGAGGCTACGGCACGCTGCTGGTGTCTCATGTGGTGTTTAACATCCCCTATGTCATTTTTGCCGTGTTGCCACGGCTGCGGCAGCTGGATATGAATACCTATGAGGCTGCGCTGGATATGGGGGCAACGCCCGTCTATGCGGTGCGAAAGGTGCTGGTACCCCAGCTGATGCCTGGAATTGTGACGGGTTTTATCATGGCGTTTACCATGTCCTTTGACGATTTTGTCATCAGCTTTTTCTCAACCCAGGGGCTGGTCAACAACCTCTCGGTGTACATCTATTCCATGGCCAGGGTGGGCATTAATCCAAAGATAAACGCCCTGTCTACCATTATGTTTGTGTGCATTGTGGCGCTGTTGGTGATTATCAACATTCGCTCTATCCGGCAGGAGCGCGCAAGCAAGCAAAAGCGGCCCGCTATTGGGCGGAATTGAAGCTTCCCCCGCTTGGGGATGCAATATAGTTTTGAACGGAGGGAAATGAAAGTGAAAAAGGTAATTGCGCTGGTTCTGGTGCTGTTGCTGGTGGTTCCCGTATTTGCGGGCTGCGGCGACGGAAGAACGGAGGTTATCCTCATGAACTGGGGAGAGTATCTGGATCCTGAGCTGATTCAGCAGTTCGAGGCGGAAAACCCGGATATTAAGCTGACGCAGCGGACCACTACGTCCAACGAGGAAATGTATGTGGTATGCGCTACAGAGGGCAGCGAGATTGACATCTGCGTGCCTTCAGAATACATGGTAGAGCGGATGATGAACGAGGGGCTGCTGGCGGAGATTGATGTCTCTCAGCTGACCAACTACGAGCATATCAAAACCTATGCCGAGAGCAGAACCTTCGACCCGGAGAGCAAATATTCCATCCCCTATATGGTGGGGACGCTGGGGATTGTCTATAACACGACGCTGGTAGATGACGAGGTGACCAGCTGGGATATTCTCTGGAATGAGAAGTACTCCAAGCAGCTGATGATGTATAATTCTATCCGGGATTCCCTGGCAGTGGCGTTGCTGCGCCTGGGCTATGACATTAACACGACAAACCCGGACGAGATTGAGGCGGCAGGGCAGGAGCTGATTGCGCAGAAGCCGCTGGTGCTGGCATACGGCACGGATAACATCAAGGACTCCATGATTGCAGGAAGCTGCGCTTTGGCCGTGGATTATTCCGGTGCAGCAGCGGCAGCTATTATGGAAAACCCGGATTTGAACTATGTCGTCCCCGAGGAGGGCAGCAACGTCTGGGTAGATAATCTGGCTATTTTGGAGAGCTCGGACAACAAGGAAGCGGCAATGCGGGTTTTGGATTTTCTCTGCGACCCGGAGGTGGCAGCCCAGAATGCAGAATACATCGGCTATACGCCGGCAAATACTACTGCTATGGATTACGTCAGCGATGAGCTGAAGGCGAACCCGGCCTTTGTGATCGAAGATGGCGTGCTGGATCGCTGCGAGTACTACACGGATTTGGCGGAAGACGATTTGGAAATCTATAACGACGTCTGGATGAAGGTGCAGACGGCCAGTTAAGCAGGCTGGAGAAAAGAAAGTCAGAGAGGGCAGGGCGCCGAAAGGCGCCCTGCTTTTTTGTGGGAAAGAAGAAGGCAGCAAGGGAAACCAGAGGGTAACCCCCTGGTACCAAAGAGGAAGAACGAGAAAGGGGAGGAGTCATAAGCAACAGGAAATCAGAAAAGCCCGCCTGATAAAAGGCGAGCTTTTTAACGATGGGGCTAGGCTGTTTTGCCGCAGCATTTCTTATATTTCTTGCCACTGCCGCAGGGGCAGGGGTCGTTGCGGCCAACGGTCTTTTGGCTGACGGCCTGCTGGGAGGCCCGCCATTCCCTGGTAATGGCCTTGCGTTTTTCCTCCGGCAGGACGCCCTCCCACTCGGGCAACGTCCAAAGCCACTTGGCCTTGGCGTCCAGCATGTTGTAAAACAGCTTTTCAAAGTCCACATCCAGAGAGATGTCGCTATCCTCTGTGAGCTCGGCGATGGTGTAGCTGTTTTTCAGGCTCTCGTTAATGCCATCCAGAAAGCCCGTAAACACCACGGGCGTCATGCCGAAGGTCTCTGCCAGCTCAGAGAGCTTGCCGGAATAGACCTTCTGGCTGTCTGCCAGAATTTTTTTGTAGTTGGCGGCTTCCGCCTCGAAATATTCAGACCAGTAGGCATGCTGCATCTCGGGAGTCTGCTGCAGCTCAGCCATCTGCTGCCATTGCTCGTATAGTGCCATTGTAGTTTCCCCCTTCTTTTTCTATTGATAGATTTTCTCCAGCGCGCCTCTGACCGCCTTAATAAAACCGATGGTATCTACCGTGGTCTTTTCGCTCAGAGTGGACAGGAGGGACAGGTCCTTCGTCATGACGCCGCCTTCGATGGTATCGATAGAGGCCTTCTCCAGATTGTCGGCAAAGTCCATCAGGGCCTGGTTGCCGTCCAGCTCACCCCGCTTGCGCAGGGCGCCACTCCAGGCGAAGATGGTAGCCATGGAGTTGGTGGAGGTGGATTCTCCGGCCAGATGCTTATAATAGTGCTTCGTCACAGTGCCGTGAGCTGCCTCGTATTCGTAATTGCCGTCTGGAGAGACCAGGACGGAGGTCATCATGGCCAGGCTGCCGAAGGCCGTGGCGACCATATCGCTCATGACGTCGCCATCGTAGTTTTTGCAGGCCCAAATGTAGCCGCCCTTGGAGCGGATGACCCGGGCCACCGCGTCGTCAATGAGAGTATAGAAATACTCGATGCCGGCAGCCTCAAACTTCTCCTTATATTCCTTATCGTAAATCTCCTGGAAGATGTCCTTAAACGTATGGTCATATTGCTTGGAGATGGTGTCCTTGGTGGAGAACCATAAATCCTGCTTTGTATCTACGGCATAGTTAAAGCAGCTGCGGGCAAAGCTGGAGATGGAATCCGTCGTGTTAAACATGGCCAGAGCGACGCCGCCATTTTCGTTATACTCATAGACGGGCAGCCGGTGCTCGCCCTGCTCGTCGGTAATGACCAACTCAGCCTTTGCCTTGCCTGTGGCATGGTATTCCGTATCCCGGTAGACGTCGCCGAAGGCGTGTCTGGCAATAGTGATGGGCTTTTCCCAGGTGCGCACAGAGGGAGAGATGCCCTTCACCAGAATGGGCGCGCGGAACACCGTTCCATCCAAAATGGCGCGGATCGTACCGTTGGGGCTCTTATACATCTCCTTCAGATGGTATTCCTCCACCCGCTGGGCGTTGGGGGTAATGGTGGCGCATTTGACGCCAACGCCGTATTTTTTTATGGCATAGGCCGCCTCAGAGGTGATGCGGTCGTCCGTCTCGTCCCGCTTTTTCAGGCCAAGGTCGTAATACTCCGTCTTCAGCTCCACAAAGGGGGTCAGCAGCTCGTCCTTGATGGCCTGCCAGATGATGCGGGTCATTTCGTCTCCGTCCATTTCCACCAGGGGGACGGACATGGGTATTTTCTTCATAGATGCTCCTTTCACAATCTCTCTGTATCGAATCTGTATATAATGTACTATTCTATCACAAACAGGCGGGGGAAGCAAATTCAGCTGACCAGAGGCACCACCACGGCCACTACCAGAAAGCCCGCCGCCAGCACGACGCACAACACACGAACCGCAATTTTCGCACCGCTCTTTTTCATTGAAACAGCTCCCTTGTCTCCCAAAATTATCCCGCGGGGATAGCCGCAAAGCAAGCCACCCCGCGGGGACTCCTTTATTTTATCGGAATCGCGCGGGGATGTAAATCGCTTTTGACGGCAAAAATGTGAATATACCGTAACAAAACGCGAAAAAGCAGGCGTTGTCAGCCTCCCATGCGATTGAAAAGCTGCTGCACGTCTGCAAAAAAGCGGCAGAGATGAAACCCGTCTGCAACGGCGTGGTGAATATTCATGGAGAGGGGCATGGTAGCCCGGCTGCCATGCCGGGTAAACCTCCCCCAGGTGACCACAGGAGCCAGATAGGTGCCGCTGTCGAAAATGTGCATATCTACACTTTTATAGCTGACCCAGGGCAGGCAGGACACGTCAAACACATTTGGCGGAATATTTTTGAGAGAAAAGCCCCGCTCATTTTGAAAGCGCGCCCGGTCTGCCAGAAAGCGGCTGTGGAATGCGGCAAAATCCGGGCTATATTCCGTCACCAACTTGGCAAAAGCCTCCTCCTCAGGGTAAAAGTGAGCATAGTAGGGGGAGACAAAATCCCAGCGGACGACCTCCCCTTCTGGCCCATAGCCCATGCGAAATTCCGGCCTGCCGTTTATGGCGCGGCTCACCACCCACAGCATGGATGGATAGAACTTCAGCCCGTTGGCTTTCACATAGTCTAAAAAATGGGTCACGTCTACGTCTACAGTCAGGCTCATGACGCAGCGCATGTTTTCAATAAAGTGCAGGAACAGGTCTGCCCTGTCCCACTGATTCATATCGATACGTTCAAATTTCATAAGTTCCTCCTAAAAATATTGATTGATTTTTTAGGAGGCAGATACAAGCCCCAGCTTCATGGGAAAGGCTCCTTTCGCTTTTTTGATTAGTATAGCACAGACTGCGCAGCCGGTATAGCCAGTATTGTGCAGGTTGCGCGGCGGGGCGTTTCAGTGTTAGAATAAATTGACTGTCTACGAAAGGAGGAACGCCTATGAAAATGATGATTGCGTCAGATTTACACGGCTCTGCCTATTACACAGAAAAGCTGCTTGCGGCCTACCGGGAGGAGGGCGCGGGAAAGCTGCTGCTCTTGGGAGATATTTTATATCACGGCCCTCGAAACGACCTGCCGAAGGAGTATGCGCCGAAAAAGGTGATTGAAATGCTCAACGGTATGCGGGAGGAAATTCTCTGCGTCCGCGGCAATTGCGACACAGAGGTGGACCAGATGGTGCTGCAATTCCCCATTTTGGCGGACTATTGCATTTTATACCTGGGGGAAACCATGATTTTCGCCACCCATGGGCACCATTTTAACAACAACAGCCTGCCTATGATTAAGCCGGGGGATATTCTGCTCCATGGGCACACCCACGTGACGGCGCTGGAGGAGCACGAGACCCACATTTACATGAATCCCGGCTCGGTTTCTATCCCCAAGGAGGGGACTGCCCGGGGATACATGATTCTGGAGGAGAGCCATTTCATCTGGAAGGATTTAGACGGCGCTGCGCTGATGGATTACAGAAAGTAATACAGGGCAGCCGGCCCAAATACAATAGAAGGTAGGCAAAACGGCCTCGGTGCCTGGGATGCGAGGCTTGCATTTTAGGCAGCTTTTATGTAGAATCAGGGTATGGAATGATTTTTAATAGGTAGGAGGTGCAAAAATGGAAGCGTTAAAGGGAAAGGCGACGGCATCCATGGTGTTGGGCATCATCGCCTGCGTAATCGGATGGTTTGGATGGCTGTCTATTGCCGGGTTGGTCTGCGGCATTGTAGGCCTGGTTTTGGCAGTACAGGTGCGGAAGGCGGCCCAGGCTCTGGGCGAGAAGCCTACGGGCATTATGACGGCCGGGCTGGTGCTGTCCATCATCGGGACGGTGCTGGGCGCCATCTGGATACTGATAACAGCCTGCACGGTTTGCATTGCGACCAGCGCGGTTTCCAGCATGGCGGCCTGGGCTTAAATCGGAAATGGCCATATATCTGAAGGATGTATGGCTGTTTTATTTTCCGCGGAAAAATGGGGCTCCCCGGCGTAGATCCAAGGGGGGAAGCCCTTGCGGAATACCGCATTGTATAGTATAATAGCGATGGTATCAAATCATATTGGGAGGTGTATTTATGAGCGCTGGAAAAGGTAAGGCGGTTGCGTCTCTGGTTCTCGGCATTATTGCCTGCATTTTCTGCTGGATTTGGGGCGTTTTCCAGATTATCGGAGTGGTGGCCGGCATTGTAGCCCTGGTTTTAGCTGTCTCTGCCATGAATACGGCAAAGGCAGAGGGAACAAAGGCATCCGGCATGGCGGTAGCAGGTCTGGTGCTGGGGCTGATCGGCCTGGTGCTGGGGCTGATTCTGTTCTTTGCCTGCGGCTTGCCGGTTATGCAGGCAGCATGCGCGCTGGGCAACCTGGCAAACCTGGGCAACTATTTATCTTAAGTTGATTGCAGAGGAAAGACGGCCGTATATTCGCGAGATGTGCGGCTGTTTTTTATTTCACAAGTCGGCAACTCCGGGGCGAGAGGCTTGCAGCTTCCTCGCGATTTATAGTATAATAATAGCATCAAATCAAAAACCTGTATGGGGGTATACTTATGAGTGGAGGAAGAGGAAAAACGTTGGCGTCCCTGATTCTCGGCATACTGGCGAGCATTCTCTGCTGGCAGTGGCTGTTGCCAGGATTTCAGATTGTGGGCATTTTGGTGGCGATTGTAGGGCTGGTTTTGGCGGTTTCTGCTATAAACAGCGCAAAGGCTGCGGACGAGAAGGCCCCGGAAATGGCCGTGATTGGGCTGGTCTTTTCTCTCATTGGCCTGGTGATGGGGGTTATTCTGCTCTTTGCCTGTGGCGTGCCGGTGATGCAGATGTCTGCCCAGCTGGGCGAAATGATGGACGGCCTAAGCAGCCTGAGCGGACTATTCTAGGAATTGTTTCGTAAGAAAAGGACGGCCGCATATATGCCAAATATATGCGGCGCTATTTTTGCCCGCGCTGATACGAAAGGGAAGAACGGACGGAAATCATAAACGGGAGACGAGAATGTTACCATATATCTATGTGTTTGGGGTGACCATCCCCATGTATGGACTGATGGCTGTGGTTGGGTTTGGCGCGGCGTTTTTGCTGCTTTGGTTTCACGCAAAGCGCTGGGGAAGCAAGCGCAACGACGTTTTCTTCGCCGCGATTTACGCCATTATTGGCGCAGTGCTGGGGGCGAAGCTGCTCTATCTGATTGTGGATTTTGAAACGGTAATCCAATACCCCATGGCTTTTTTAAGGGGTGGGGCAGTGTTCTACGGCGGCGTGATTGGCGGCGTGCTGGGGGGCTGGATTTATACCAGGATTTATAAAATCTCCTTTGTAGAGGTGTTTGACACGGTGGCCCCCTCCATTGCCCTGGGCCATGCCTTTGGCAGGATAGGCTGCTTTTGCGCGGGCTGCTGCTATGGCAGAGAGACGGACAGCATTTTTGGCGTGGTTTTCCCAGAGGGAAGCAGCGCGCCCAGCGGCGTCAGCCTGCTGCCTACGCAGCTGTTTGAGAGCGCCTTTCTGCTGGTTTTGGCAGTTGTTTTGACCATCGTCCTCCGAAGGGCGAAGCGGCGGGGCTTTACGGCAGGGCTCTATTTGATTTTATATGGCGCGTGGCGGATTTTTATTGAATGCTTCCGCGCAGACCCGCGCGGCGCGCTGCTGGGCATGTCTACCTCGCAGTTTATCAGCATCTTTATCATTGCGGGAGGCATTCTGCTCATCATCTTTGGAGATAAAATTGCCAAAAGAGAAAACAGCCGGGGAGACTGGGCAGAGGAATACCGGGCGAAGCGGCAGAAAAAGCAGGAGGAACGTGGCGGCAATGGAGCATAGGGAGAGCCTGCGGCAGAGCAGGCAGCGATTTAGCGGCGAAGTGCTTCGCCTGTATGAGGACACGGTGGAGCTGGAAAACGGCAAGACGGCCACGCGGGAGGTCATCCGCCACAGAGGCGCCGTCTGCATTGCTGCGGTGACGGAGGAAGGCGGGGTGTATCTGGTCCGCCAGTTCCGCTATCCCATGGGGAAGGAGCTCTGGGAGCTGCCGGCCGGCAAGCTGGAGCCGGGGGAGGCGCCTCTGGAAGCGGCTGAGAGAGAGCTGGGGGAGGAAGCAGGCGTGTCTGCTCAGGAGCTTTACAGCCTGGGGGATTATTACCCAGCGGCGGCCTATTCCGACGAGGTGATTCACTGCTATGCGGCGAGGGGGCTCAGCCCCTGCCAGATGGCGCTGGATGAGGACGAATTTTTAACGCCGGAAATCTTCCCCTTGGAGAAGCTGGTCTCCATGGTATTAGAGGGAGAAATCTGCGACGGAAAGACCTGCGTTGCCATCATGCGCCTTTGGGCGTGGCAGCAGCGGGGCGCCTGGCCGCAGAACCGCAGAGTAAAATAAAAAAGGATTGTATCAATTTGCGCAGTTCGCAGAAGATGTGAATTGCGCTTTTTTATGTGGATTTTTATAATGAAGGTAAATCACCTTGAGGGAAACATTATGGATTCATTGCGCCGGATAACCAGGAGGATTAACGTCAATTTCACCTTTGTGCAGTGCGCCTGCTGGATGGTGACCTGCACCATTATCGGCTTTGTTACCGTATATCTGACGGACAAGGGGCTCACTGACGCCCAGATTGGGATTGTGATTGCCATGGCGTCCGTGCTGGCCATGGTGATGCAGGCGGCTCTCTCTGACTTTTCAGACAAACACCCCTCCGTCCCGCTGAAGCGGATTACGGCGGCCGTCATTCTAATCATAGCGGTTGGGGCGGCGCTGATGGCGTGGATTCCGCCGTCCGTGGCCTTTTTGGCCGTGACCTATACCCTGTTTCAGGCCTGCTCTCTCAGCCTGAACGGCTTTATGAATGCGCTGATGATGCAGGAAAAGGATATTGGCCTGCCCGTCAATTTTGGCGCTGCGCGGGGGGCAGGCTCGGCCAGCTGCGCCCTGATTGCCTTTGCGGTGGGCCATCTCATTGAGCGGTTTACCTCCGATGTGATGATGCCGCTGACCATCGGGCTTTCGGCCTGCGCCATTGTGGCCGTTCTGCTCATGCCCAGGCCGGATAAGCTCCGCGAGAAATACGATCTCAAGCCTCTGGGGAAGGTGGCAGAGAAGAAATCCATCGCGGCGATTTTACGCGGCAATCCCGTGCTGGTGCTGGCGCTGGTCACCACGGTTTTGGCCTGCCTGACGCATTCCCTCATGACCTCGTTTCTCATCCGCTCCATTGAAAGCGTAGGCGGCAGCAGCGCAGACTTGGGGACCTGCTCTCTGCTGACCTCAGCCTTGGAAATGCCCACGATGCTTCTGGGGACGAGGCTGCTCAAGCGGTTTCATGCAGGGAAGCTGCTGGTGGTCTCCTATCTGGGCTTTGCGCTGAAGTCTCTGGCGCTGGCGTTGGCGCCGTCGGTAGCGTTTATTCTGGCGTCCAGTGTGCTGTCCCTGGTGGCAATGGGGCTTTACGGCGTGGCCTCTGTGTATTTTGTCAACAGTATTGTAAAGGAGGATGAAATCGTGCGGGGGCAGTCCCTGCTTTCCCTTTGCGGGACAAGTGGCCTGGCGGCGGTGCTGGGCGCGCTGCTGGGAGGCATGTTGATGGAGGCGCTGGGAATTTCAGCTTTGTTTTTCATCTGCGCGGGGCTTTCCCTGCTGGCCATGGGGTTGGGGATTTATATGAACAGGCTCTATAAAAGGAATTTTGCGCAGGAGGCCTGAGCCTTCTTATTTCATGATAACAAAGAAACGGCTGAAGCTGCTTCAGCCGTTTTTGTATTCCATGTTTTAGGGAAGCGTTAATCATAGCACCGTTTGCAGGGCGTCAATCCGCGGGCCTCGGCTTCAGCTAGGGAAATCTCTTCCGGAGAGGACATGTTGCTACAGGTTTTATCGCGATGATACTTGGCACCACTGGCGGAAACCCAGACAGACTGGGCTGCGTTTGACGCGGCCGAGCCGGAGACTGTGGCGGGCGCTGTAGCTGTAATAGATGGCTCGGGCGAGGAAACAAGCGCGGGCTCAGGCGTAGAGGAAAGGGAGGGCGCTTCAGAGGGCGCAGGCGTGCTGGCCTCCAGCTCCTCCAGCTGGTATTGCAGGGAGCGTTTTTCATAGGAGACCTGAGCGAGGGCATCAGAGGTGTATAACAAAACGACGGTCATGATGCCGAAGCAAACGGCAATCGCCACAGAAGCTACCCGGTAGGAAAAGGTAGCATCCACTGTGCGCCCATGCTTTTTTAAAAATGATGCCAACTTAGCGCTGCCCAGATGAACAAGAAAGTAGACAAGAGCGGAGGAAATGGCAAAGCCAAGAATGGCGTAAAGTAGATTCATAGCAACCTCTGCAAATAAAGTCGTTTTATGATGAATATTGTATATTGGAAGATATATCCTGTCAAGAGAGGGGGATTTGCAGCTTACCTGCTGCAAAAAACAAGGCGAATGAAGAAAAAAACAAAAAATCAAAAAAAGTAGTTGACAGGGGAGGGAAGAGGGTGGTAAGATAGGGAAGCACTCTTGAGAAAGGGTGCGAACCTTGAAAAGAGAAGAGCGCAAAAGAAGAAGCAGAAAATTCCGAAGAGC
>DBGCIZ010000208.1:0-6476 GCA_048355355.1 Christensenellaceae bacterium
GGATTGTTACTTTTGCTTCTCTCTTCCGGAAACGAAAGGAGGTGCGGTCTGCCGCAGGGCATCCCGCACCTCAATCTATCTCAGCTTCCAGAAACAGACATCTCGGTTGGCTTAGCCAAAATACCGCTTCAGCAGGCCGTCAAATCCGCAGCCGTGCCGCGCCTCGTCCTTCGCCATCTCGTGTACGGTATCGTGGATTGCGTCGTAGTTCAGCTCCTTCGCTCTCTTTGCCAGAGCCAGCTTGCCGGCGCATGCGCCGTGCTCTGCGTCAGCCCGCAGCTCCAGGTTCTTCTTGGTGCTGGAGGTGACAACCTCGCCCAGCAGCTCTGCAAACTTCGCAGCGTGCTCCGCCTCCTCAAAGGCGTATCTCTTGTAGGCCTCGGCAATCTCCGGATAGCCCTCTCTCTCGGCAACTCTGCTCATCGCCAGATACATGCCGACCTCTGTGCACTCGCCGTTGAAGTTCTCTCTCAGGCCCTGAACCACCTCTGCGTCCAGACCCTCGGTAGAGCCAATCACGTGCTCGCAGGCATACTGCTTCTCGCCCTCTGCCTTCTCAATGAACTTGCTGGCCGGCGCCTTACATTGGGGGCACTGCTCCGGGATAGAGCCCTCAGATACATAACCACATACCGTGCAAACGTATTTCTTCATGATGCTTCCTCCTAAATAAAGTTTCCTCTAAATTATTTTTTCTTACGTGCTCTTCCTAATAATAAACAGCTTTTTCATCGAATAAACAGGAAGCCGAAAAAAACAATAATTTTTCCTGTTTTTCTTGTTAGCCGGTTAGCAGGCGAAAGCCCTCTCATCTCTTCCCCTTTTCCCGGCGGCGCCTTCTCGTGGCAATCCGGTAGGCCAGAATACCCGCCGCAGCCACCACCATTGCGGCCAGGGCAATGGCCAGCCAGGTGGTCAGCCCCGGCCGCTCCAGTATGGAGCCATCTGCCTCCCGCAGCTTTCGCCCCTCCAGGGCCTCATACCGCGTCGGCACGCCCTCCTCTCCAAAGCTCTCCAGATAAGAGGCCAGGGCCAGCCATGCCTTCAGCTCGCCTCCCTCCTGGCGCATCACCACGCTGCCGCTCCAATCGGTCAGCTCCGCGCCGCCTGCATCCTTTGGCGCGATGGATAAAATCCCCATGGATTTTTCCGCCCGCTCCTCCAACTGCCGGGCCGTATCCAGGCTGCACGCTACGGAATAGAGCCTGTCGTCCTCCAGCTCCTCTACGCTGCCGCCGTCTCGGGTGAGCCCGGTGCGTATCACTCTGTCAAGAATCATGCGCCCGGGATGAAAGGCAAAGGTCATGCCGCTCAAAAAAAGCTGGCTCTCCGGCTGGTCTATGGCAAAGGAGGCGTCCAGCTCGCAGACCGCCTTCAGCTCCCGCCCCGTCAGATAGAGCAGCGCCAATGGCTCCCCCAGCGTGCCGTCCAGCCCCACGCCCTCGGGGCAGACCTGAAAGGCGTCCGCCACGGTCACTGCCCCCTCCCGCAGCGAGCCCTGAATTTCCGCTGCGGAGGCTATGGCTACGTCCGGCATGGCCCCCGTGGCCTGGCCTACGGCGTAGCGGTATGCGTCTGCCACCAGGCTGCCCAAAGGCTCCTCCCGGTAGCTCTCTCCCAGCCGGGCCGCCGGGGCAAAGTCAAAGCCGCAATCCGTCAAAGCTGTGTCGTATTCATAGCCAAACTGGGCCAGATAGGTGCTGTTGATTCGCTGCCGGAATACGGAGGCCATCTGGTTTATCTGGCTGTCGTTGCGCAGGGCGCCGTCAATTTCTATGAGCTCGTGGCCCGTCATGCGCCAGCGCTCCCCGCTTTTGCGCAAATCCAGCCGCCCCAGGGAGGCCCCGTTTTCCCCAGCAGCGCAGATAATGGTGTCCCCCACGGTCAGCGGCGTCTCCAGCGCGCCCCTATGGCCGTCTATGATGACGTCAAGCTCCGGCGCCGCCTCTGCCAGGGCCTCTGCCCCGTCGGTGGAGGCCTCGTCCGTCCCGTGAAACAGGCAGATGACCAGCTCCGCCCCCTGGGCGCGCAGAGCCTCCGCCTGGTCTTGGGCCGTCTGGGCGGCGTCCTCAGCTGTCCAGCCCGTCCCGTCGTCCAGCGCCTCCTCCCCCAGAATGCCAAAAATCCCTATCTGCACGCCGTTTTTCTCCACCAGCATGCTCTCTGCCAGGCCGGCCCTCTCCGCCGCCTCTGCCAGGCCTCCCTCTGCTGGATAGGTCAAATTGGCCTGCACGACCTTGGGCAGCGTCTCGCCGCTGTCCACCGCCGCCTGAAGCATGGCGCTCAGCCCCTCCGCGCCCAGGGTCAGTTCCCGCTCCCCCAGGGTGACGGCATCGTAGCCCATCGCCCCCATCAGGCGCAGCTCTGCCCCGTCTGTCGCATACAGGGCTTGAAACAGGGTTCCCACGGAAAAGTCCCCGCCGTCCACCATGACCACGGCGCTCCTCTCCTCCTTCACCCGGTCAGCCGCCGTCTTGATTCTGGCGAAGCCGCCCACCTCTGCCAGCTCCTCCCCCGGCTCTGTCTCCCGCGGCAATACGCTGGAGTGAAGCCCATTGGTAAACAAAACCGTCACATTCTGCTCCTCTGCTGCGGCCAGGGCCGTCCCATTCCAGCATAGCATGGCCATCAGGGCGGCCAGCGCCGCCGCGATTCCCCTTTTCATTTTCATCTCCCCCTTTATCTCTGGCCCAGCCGCCGTTCCACCGCCTCGGCAAACAGCTCCATGGCTCGAATCCTGGCGTATTTCTTGTCGTTGGAGGGAATGATGTGCCAGGGGGCGAAATCCGTGCTGGTCCTGGCCGTCATCTCGTCAATGGCAGTTTCATACTGCTCCCACTTCTCCCTGTTTCGCCAGTCCTCCTCTGTCAGCTTCCACTGCTTTTCCGGCGTGTCCCGCCGTTCCTCAAACCGCCGGAGCTGCTCGTCCTTGTCGATGTTGAGAAAAAACTTCAAAATCACCGCGCCCCAGCGGAACAATTCGTATTCAAACTCGTTAATCTCGCCGTAGGCCCGCTCCCATCTCTCCTGGGGGCAGAGGCCCTCAATCCGCTCTACCATCACCCTGCCATACCAGCTCCTATCAAACACGGCCACATGGCCCGCCTTGGGCAGCCTGTTGCAAAACCGCCAAAGATAGTGGTGGTTCAGCTCTGTCCTGTCCGGCGCGGCAATGGGGAACACCTCGTAGCCCCGCGGGTCCAGTGCCCTGGTCAGCCGCTTGATGTTGCCGCCCTTGCCTGCCGCGTCCCACCCCTCATAGCACACGATGACGGGCAGCCGCTTGACATATATTTCATTGTGAAGCAGGCTGATGCGCTGGCGCAGCGCCGCCATCCGCTCTTTGTACTCCTCCTGGAGGAGGGCTTCCCTCCGCTCCATCTGGGATATTTTCTCCACCTTGCCCAGGGCAAAGCCGCCGGTGTAGACGCCCCTTTCTGCCCTGGCCGGGCGCTCCAGCCCCGCCCGGATTCCCTGCACCACTGCCTGGTGGACGCCATAGACCGCTGCCTTCCGCTCCCCTGCGTCGATGACCGTCCAGGGGGCAAAGGCAAAGTCCGTCGCCTGCCGCATGGCGGCAAACCGCTTTTCGTAGGCGTCGTAGTGCCGGTTCTGCTCCCAGTCTGCCTCAGTCACCCGCCAGGCCGTGGCCTTGCTGCTCTCCAGCTTTTCCAGCCGGCGCCGCTGCTCCTTTTGGGAGATGTCTAAAAACAGCTTGATGAGAATGCCGCCGTCGTCGGTAAACTGACGCTCAAACGTCTCAATCCACTTCAAAAGCTCCTCCCGCGGCCGGCTGGGCTTGCCTGCCAGTTGGCGATACCAGGAGCGGTCGAATATGCCAATTTCCCCATAGGCGGGCAACCTGGTGAAGTATTTGCTCAGCAGGGAGAAGGCGTCCTTCTCCCGCCGGGAAGCCAGGCTGTGGACCCGGAAGCCCCGCGGGTCCATGGCGAAAATCAGGCTGGCGATGGAGCTGCCCTTGCCCGCAGCGCCCCAGCCCTCCAAGACGATGGCCACCGGTACCTTCCGCCGCATCACCTCCTGCTGCAGCCTGCCCACCTCCTGCCGCAGGTCCTCCAGGGCCTCCCGTTGGACCAATTGCTCTGTCGTCGTGTCCGTCAGCATGTCGCCCTCCTCTCTCTTGTTCCTCGGTAGTTCTATCATACACCCTCCTGCCCCGCCTCGTAAACCGTTCCTTCCAGCGATTTCCTTCCCGCTGCTGCCCCTAGTCTTCCCCTTACCCCGCGGGATTATGCCCCCTGCCGCCCGTTCGCCCATGCAAAAAACTCTTGCAAACAGGCCCTTTTTCTGCTAATATAAATCTGTTAGCTTTGCCGCTGCCCTTTCATTTGTGGCGCGTTGCCGTGTTTCTGCGGCTCTGCGGCAATGTTAGCAGCTTGGAAGAGTATCGAAGTGGTCATAACGAGCGCGACTCGAAATCGTGTTGGGTGCAAGCCCACGTGGGTTCGAATCCCACCTCTTCCGCCATAATAGGAACATAAAAAAGATATGTTCCGCAAAAACCCCGATTTTATCGGGGTTTTTTGCTGCCCAAACGCCGGGATTTGGGGATGCATATTCGTAGATATAAAACGCCCGTTTTTGCTTTGCGGATAGATTTGAACTCCCGTACAACAGAATAACTGCTTTAAACGGCAGACAGGTTCTCAAAAACTTGTCTGCCTTTTTTGCGTTACACCGCCCGAAGTTTTGCAAAAGACTTCGGGCTTTTTTCATTTTACGAAAAGGAGAAGACACAATGTACTTTACCGATACTCCCTCCCTCAACAGCATGGAGGCGATCATGAAAAAGCTGCCCTGCGGCAGACAGAAAGGCGGCGGTCGAATTCGAAGCCCATACAAATACACCGGGAAAGACTGCGACTGCAGGCTTTGTCTCTACTACAGAAAAAATGGATGCGCCTTGACGCTCTGCCCCGTGCTGGACGTCCGTCTTTCCTGCGGCGCCGCTTCCATTGGCGAAGCGGCAAAAGCCGTTTTCAAGGACGCTAAAAATACGGCGTTCCAAAAACGCCTGTCACAAATATATAACCGAAAGGATGATGCAGACATGATATTCCAAAGCAACCGGCACAAGCAGATATTTGAAGCAGAGCGATTAAATCTGCGAAAGCCCGGCAAAAAGGCTCTCGCCGTTTTGTATCTGCTGACCGCCGATAAAGCCCTGTGGCAGAAAACAAAACCGTTCCTGACAGATAACGGCAAGGTCGATTTAAAAGGCGTTCATCTCGGAGCTATCTCCACAGACGGCTATGCCCTGTGGAAAGCGGCAAAGGAAATCCAAACCGGCGAGAAACAGATATCGCTGTGCGAGCTGGCGGACAACGGTATTATCTCCGACAACGCCTTCCGCCTGATTGTGAAGGCGGGTACCATCGCCCGTTATGGCACTGCAATCTTAAATAATACGGAGGTGCGCTATGCTTAACGCCCTGATCCAAAACGGAAATCAAACGGCAGTCCTGGAATTGCCGTCTGACCCCTTCACCCTCCAATATGAGCTTGCGCAGATCGGCGTCCGCAGCCGATTGCGGGATATTCCCATCAAAGACGATGAAGAAAGCCCTATTCGTGTAAAACTCTTTGCCGATTCGGATATCGGCAATAGCCTGGCGGTACTGTTCAAGCCGTCCCATTCATTGGAGGACGCCAACCTGTGCGCCCACATGGTGGAGAACGCCAGCCCGGAGCTTTTGGAGGAACTGGAACAGCATATCGTCCACGGTCAGTATCATTCCCCGCAGGCAGTCATGGCGGATATCAAAGCCATGACCGAAGAACTGATCGGCGTAACCGTCAGCTATTACTGTCCCCTCAAATTTCAGATGAGCGATGCAGAATACGGCGATTGGTACGAGGTGGACAACGGCTACGGCATTGCCAACGAGGAGGCGATCCGTGAGCTTGTAAAGCGAGAACAGGAGAAAGACCTTCATAATATGGCGGACTATTTTCACGGCAGCGCAGGTGCAAAGATCAAGCTCATCTCTGCCGATTGGGATGTGGAAAATGTGAACGGCGTGCTGTACGGCGTAATACGCACAGGGCTTCGGGAACTCTTTTCACCCGAAGAAGAACAGGAATGGCTCGACGAGCTGACCGGTCAGGCGGCGGACGGCTTTGGAGAAGGTCTGGAACAGCGTGAAATCAAAACGGAGGACGGAGATATCTATATATCCTTCTGGCACAGCGGCGAGGATTACTTTATGGAAAACGAAACAGCTTTTAGGCAGAGAATGTCGGATAATCTCGGCTTCGAAGAACAACGGATTGGAGGAATGTGAGATATGACCTTGCTCTTTTCGGCAGTTACCGCAACTGCCAATGAAGATAAAATCGAATTGCTCGTCAGCGGTATCCCAAAGGAATACGATGAAATGGAAGGATGGACGGACTTTGATGATTTTGTCAACTTGCTGCGCGAGGAATCAGAGGTATCCGTCCATGCGGAGGGG
>DBGCIZ010000209.1:0-23948 GCA_048355355.1 Christensenellaceae bacterium
CACGCTTCTTCCATGCCTTTCCGCGATTTTTTCCAGCGTCCTGTGCTGCAGGATTCCCTTTTGCGCCTCCGAAAGGGGGCCCCATGCCTGGGGCGTGACGTGATACGCCTTCATGATGCTCAGCGCCTCTGCCTGCTGGTAAAAGGGATGGATTTCTATCTGGTTGACCATGGGCGCCACTTCCTGATTCATGCAGATGTCCACCAGCCGCTCCGGGGAAAAGTTGCTGACCCCAATGGCCCGCGCGGCCCCTTCCCCATAGAGCCGCTCCATGGCCCGCCAGGCGCCATAATAATCGCCAAAGGGCTGATGAATCAAATATAAATCCAAATAATCCAGCCCCAGCTTTTTTAACGATATATCAAAGGCCTTCAGCGTATTCTCATACCCCGCATCCTGAACCCATAGCTTGGTGGTAATAAAAAGCTCGCTGCGGGGCACCCCCGCCTGCCTGACGGCAGCGCCTACTGCCTGCTCGTTGCCGTAGGCCGCCGCCGTGTCAATCAAGCGGTATCCGCAGGCAATGGCATCGCTAACGCATTGCTGGCATTGGTCAGGGTCTGTGATTTGCAGCGTGCCATATCCCAGCACGGGCATCTCTACCCCGTTAGAAAGTGTGATTCGCTCCATGGGCTTGCTCCCCTCCTAAAAAAGGGCCGGCGCGGCATTTCACCCGCCAGCCTTTCGTCGTTTTCATCTGCACCAGCAAAAGGCTCCTCTCTCTGCCTCTTAATAGACCAGCGCCGTAAAGGAAAAGGTCACCAGCCGCCATTCCTCTGCTATGCAGCTGTAGACCTCCGTCACCGCAAAGTGATGGGTAGTCTCCTGCCCGTTCAAAAGCAGGGTATAGTCGCAGTCGGTCAGCACCACACCAGCGGAGCCAACCACCTCCGCCGTTTTGCTGTGGAAATCGATATCCCGAAAAGCCCCGCTGGTGTTAAACGCCATTTCCCGATCCAGCTTGCAGGTAATGCCTATATGGACAAAATTGCAGTTGGGGTCGTTCTTGCAAGCCTCTATCCTCCCTCATCACGGATGGATTTTCATGCTGTGCAGCATTTTCACAAAGCCAGGGTCCCCATGGTCTACGATTTCGCTGTGGCCTATATCCAGCCCGGAAATCCGCTCCATATCCTCGCCGCTGAGCTGAAAATCCCAAATCTCCAGATTCTGCTCCATGCGCTCTCTATGCACGGATTTGGGAATCACCGTCACGCCCCGCTGCACGTTCCACCGCAGCGCCACCTGTGCGGCGCTCTTGCCATATTTTTCGCCAATCTCTGTCAGGATTGGATGGGTGAAGATGCCGTGGTTTCCTTCGGCAAAGGGGCCCCATGCCTCCGGCTGGACGCCGTATTCCTTCATGAGCGCCAAGGCGTCCTCCTGCTGGAAGAAGGGATGCAGCTCTACCTGGTTGACGGCGGGTATTACGTTCACCGTTTCGCACAAATCCGCCAGACGGTTGGGATAGAAGTTGCATACGCCAATGGCCCGCAGCTTGCCTGCCTGATATGCCTCCTCCATGGCGCGGTATGCGCCGATATAGTCGCCCATTGGCTGGTGAATCAGATACAGGTCTATATAATCAAGCCCCAGGTTGTCAAGAGAGGTCTCCATGGCCTTCTTGGCTCCCTCGTAGCTGGCGTCCTGCACCCATAGCTTGGTGGTAATGAAAAGCTCCTCCCGGGGCACGCCGCACTTTGCGATGGCCGCCCCTACAGCCCCTTCATTCATGTATGCAGCCGCCGTATCAATCAGGCGGTAGCCGGCTGAGATGGCATCCAGCACCGCCTGCTCGCACTGAGCCGCATCCGGCACCTGGAACACGCCGAAGCCCTCCAAGGGCATTTTTACTCCGTTGTTTAGGGTTACAAATTCCATGCTAACGCTTCCTTTCTCTCTGTTTTTCGCTTCTATGCAGAAGCGGCGCGAGCAAAGGGCTGCCTCAAGCCCAGCGAGATAGCGTCTGCTCTAGCCCCAGGGCATAGCCCTCTGCCCAGCTGCAGCGTTTGCCCGGCTTCTCTGACGTTATTGTAACCCGCTTTCGAAAAAAAGTACAATGCCGGTTGCGAAATATGCTATAATTAAAATGCATAGCATATCGAAAGGAGGCAATGGAATGCCCGAGCTTTATCAGCTGATTCAGCTGCTTGCCATTGTAGAATGCGGCACCATGTCCGGGGCCGCAGAGCGGCTGCATCTTTCTCAGCCCGCCTTAAGCCGCTCCATGCAGCGGCTGGAGAGTATCCTGCAGGTTACTCTGTTTGACAGGCAGAAGAATAAAATCACCCTCAATCAAAACGGAAAACTGGCCGTAGACCAGGCCCGCCGCGTGGTTCAGCAGGTTCATGATTTGGTAGAGCAGGTGCGGGCCTTTGACCGCAGCCAGCGCACCATTTCCATCGGCTCCTGCGCGCCTGCCCCATTATTAGAGCTGGTTTCGCTGGTATCTCAGCTATACCCGGAAATGACCGTTTCCTCCGAGATGAAGGATACGAACCTGCTCCTGGGCGGCCTGAAGGAGGGCAGCTATCAATTTATTATTCTCCCCTTCCCCGTGGAGGAGCCAGCGCTATACTGCTTCCCCTTTGAAAAAGAGCAGCTCTATTTCTCCCTGCCGCCTGCTCATCCCCTTGCCGGCTCCCAAGGGCTTTACTTTCGGGATATCGACGGGGAAAGCATTCTGCTCCTTGCCCAAATTGGGTTTTGGCGCCAGGTGTGCCGCCAAAAAATGCCCTTGACCCGCGCCCTTGTCCAGACAGAGCAGGAGGATTTTCAGGAGCTGGTGCAGGCCTCGGCCCTTCCCTCCTTTTCCTCGGATTTAGCCATGCGCTGGTCAGGTCGTCCGGAAAATCGCGTTGTCATTCCCGTTCTGGATCAGGAGGCCACAGCTGTCTATCACTTTCTGTGCAGGAAAGAGGATAAAAAGAAATTGTCCGCGCTGATTCAAAGAATCCAAAGGGATGTCCCATAAAAGTGCAAAAGCTGCTGCCGAATCTTGGGGCAGCAACGAGGGGAGATGCCTCTATTAGCTGGCCTATCAGGCATCCATCGCCTGCTCGCGATACTCCCGCAAAATGCCTGTTTCAGGCTGGCGGGGGCGCTCCCTCCGTATTTTTATCGTAGTATATGAAAACCCGCAAGGCTCAGATTCCTGCGCCCTTGCGGGTTCTTTGTCCGCCGTCCCTTCACACCACCAGCATGGCATCGCCAAAGCTAAAGAACCGGTATCTCTCCCGAACGGCTGTTTCGTAGGCCACCAGGGTTTTTTCCCGCCCAAGAAAGGCGGAAACCAGCATAATCAGCGTGCTCTCCGGCAGATGAAAATTGGTGACCAGGCCGTCCACGCAGCGGAACTGATAGCCCGGGTAAATAAAAATGCTCGTATTGCCCGTTCCTGCCTTTACCCTTCCGCACTCATCCGCCGCGCTCTCCAGCGTCCGCACAGACGTAGTCCCCACGGCGATAATCCTGCCGCCCCGCTCCCGGACAGCGTTGATTTTCTCCGCCGCCTCCTGGGACACGCTGAAGAACTCGCTATGCATGGCGTGGTTCTCAATTTCCTCCACCTTGACGGGCCGGAAGGTGCCCAGCCCCACATGGAGCAACACGGGAATCACGTCCACCCCCATGGCCTGAATCCTCTCCAGCAGCGCCGGCGTAAAGTGCAGGCCTGCCGTGGGCGCCGCGGCCGAGCCGGACTCCCTGGCATAAACCGTCTGATAACGGCCCTTATCCTCCAGCCGCTCCGTAATATAGGGCGGCAGTGGCATGTTCCCCAGCCGGTCCAATATTTCCTCAAACACGCCCTCAAACGAAAAGCGAACCCGGGTGATGCCGTCCGCCTGCTTTTCCAGAATTTCCGCCGCCAACTCGTCTCCAAAGCGAACCCTGTCCCCAATCCGCAGCTTTTTCCCCGGTCGCATGATAATCTCCCAAGTGTCATAGGACAGCTTATTCAGCAGCAAAAACTCCGCCTGCCGCCCCGTCCCCTCCTTTTCGCCAAAGAGGCGGGCCGGTATGACCTTTGTGTCGTTTATCACCAGGGCATCCCCCGGCCTTAAATAATCCGTAATATCCCGAAAAATCCGGTGCTCTATCTCTCCGGTCTGGCGATCTATTTTCATCAGCCGGGAGGAGTCCCGCGGCTCCAGAGGCGTCTGCGCAATGAGCTCCTGGGGCAAATCATAGTTAAAATCACTGGTCTTCATCTGTTCCATCGAAAAGCCCAATCTGGCCGCTTTTCTTTCCTTCCTTCCGCTGTATTCCCAAATGGCGGTAGGCCGCGTCTGTAATCACTCTGCCTCGCGGCGTCCGCATAATATACCCCAGCTGCAGCAAATAGGGCTCGTAAACATCCTCAATGGTGGCCGTCTCCTCGCCGGACGCCGCCGCAATGGTGTCCAGCCCCACGGGGCCCCCGTCGAACATATTGGCAATAATCCGCAGCATCCGCCTATCCACATTGTCCAGGCCAAGGGAGTCAATTTCCAGCATCTTCAGCCCCTCGTCCGCCACCTTTGCCGTAATGACACCATCCGCCTTAATCTGGGCATAGTCCCGCACCCGGCGCAGCAGCCGGTTGGCGATTCTCGGCGTCCCGCGGGAGCGCCTGGCGATTTCCAGAGCGCCGCTCTCGTCTACGTCCACACCCATTATCCTGGCCGACCGTTTGACGATAGTGGTCAAGTCCTCGTTGGAATAGAGCTCCAGCCGGTTGATAATGCCAAACCGGTCCCGCAGAGGGGAGGTCAGCATCCCGGCTCTGGTCGTGGCGCCTACCAGGGTAAACTTTGGCAGGTCGATTCGCAGGGAGCGGGCGCTGGGCCCCTTGCCGATGATGATATCCAGCGCATAGTCCTCCATAGCGGGATAGAGCACCTCCTCCACGCTGGCGTTGAGCCGGTGGATTTCGTCGATAAACAGCACATCCCCGTCGTTCAAATTGGTCAAAAGCGCGGCCAAATCCCCCGGCCTTTCTATGGCAGGGCCAGAGGTGATGCGGATATCCACATTCATCTCGTTTGCAATAATGTGGGAAAGGGTGGTCTTCCCCAGCCCGGGCGGGCCATAGAGCAGGACATGGTCCAGCGCCTCGCCCCGGCTCTTTGCCGCCTCGATGAAAATCCGCATCTTTTCCTTCACCGCCGTCTGCCCAATATACTCCTCCAGGCGCTTCGGCCGGTAATCTAAATCCGCCGCCTTTTCTCCCTCCCGGGCAAAGCCCGAGACAATCCGGCTGTCCTCTTCCATTGTCGCACCTCCCCGTTACATGCCAAGCCGCTTCAGCGCCAGCAGCGTCAGCTCCTCTGTGGTATCCGCCAGCTCCCGCACGGCGGATACGGCGGAGAGGGCCTCTGCCTTCTGGTATCCCAACCCCATCAGCGCCTCAACCGCATCGCTGACTGCGCCTGCGCCCTCGGTCTCTGCCGCAATGCTGCCCAAAATGGCGTCCTCTACCTCCACCTTGTCCTTCAGCTCTAAAACGATGCGGGCCGCAGTCTTTGGCCCCACGCCGCTGACTCTGGAAAAGGCCTTCTGGTCCGCCGCTAAAATCGCCCTGGCAATCTCCTCCGTGTTCAGCGTTGAGAGGATTGCCAGCCCCGCCTTGGGCCCCACGCCGCTGACGGAAATCAGCTTTAAAAACATATCCCGCTCCCCCAGGCTTTGAAAGCCGTAGAGGGAAAGCTCGTCCTCCCGCACAACCAGATAGGTGTAAACCGTGGTCTGCTGCCCTTTCTTTGCCTGCTGCAAAAAGCGCTGTGTCGCAAAAATTTTGTATCCGATGCCGCCCGCCTCCACCGCCAGGTAATTCTCGCCGATGGCGCAAAGCTCTCCCTTAATAAATTCATACATGGCTCTTCTCCCCTAAACCTGAAAGGACCTTTTAAAATTGCTGCTCTGCGCATGGCACATCGCCACAGCGATGGCGTCTGCAGCGTCGTCTGGCTTGGGCACATGGTCCAGTCCCAGCTGCATTTTCACCATCGCCTGAATCTGCAGCTTGTCCGCCCGGCCGTAGCCTACCACCGCCTGCTTCACCTGCAGGGGCGTATATTCATAAAGCTCGTGGGTCTTTTTGTAGGCCGCCGCCATGAGCACGCCCCGGGCGTGGGCCACGGCAATGCCCGTCTTTACGTTTTTGGCAAAAAACAGCTCCTCAAAGGCCACTGCCTCCGGCTGAAAACGTTCTATCAGGCAGGTCATGCCGTCGTAAATAATATCCAGCCGCTCCGAAAGCTTCATCCCCGCCGGGGTGAGGATGGTTCCGTAGTCTATCAGGGTATATTTTGCATTCCGATAGTCAATCACCCCATAGCCCACCGTCGCCAGGCCGGGGTCAATGCCTAAAATCACCAATACTGATTGCCTCCGCTGTTCGTGAATCAACATATTTATTATATAGGAATGTGTTTCGTTGTCAAATAGCTCTTTCCTTTTTCCCTCTTTTATTATACAATATAGAAAAATAAAAATTTGGCATTTTGTCAAAAAAGGTATTGCATAATTATTCATTTAGGTGTATGATTATGAAAAAGACGACTTGTATATTTGGAGGATAGATACGTATGAAGCAGTTTAATAAGGTAGTGCTCGCCTATTCCGGCGGGCTGGACACATCCATCATCATCCCCTGGCTGAAGGAGAACTATGGCTGCGAGGTCATCGCCGTAGCAGGAGACGTGGGCCAGGGCAAGGAGCTGGACGGCCTGGTGGAAAAAGCCATCAAAACCGGCGCGTCCAAGTGCTATATTGAGGATTTGACCCAGGAATATGTGGACGATGTCATCATCCCCACCCTGAAGGCTGGCGCAGTTTACGAGGGCAAGTATCTGCTCGGCACCTCCACCGCCCGCCCCATCATCGCCAAGCGCTTGGTTGAAATCGCCCGCAAGGAGGGCGCGGAGGCTATCTGCCATGGCGCTACCGGCAAGGGGAACGACCAGGTTCGCTTCGAGCTGACCATTAAGGCGCTGGCCCCTGATTTGGATATTATCGCCCCCTGGCGGATTTGGGACATCAAATCTAGGGAGGAGGAGATGGACTACGCTGCCGCCCGGGGCATTCCCGTCCCCGTCACAAAGGACCGTCCCTATAGCATGGATGCAAACATCTGGCATTTGAGCCATGAGGGCGGCGATTTGGAGGACCCGTGGAACGAGCCTCAGGACGACCTCTACCTGATTTGCAACACGCCGGAAAAGGCGCCGGACCAGGCAGAGTATGTGGAGGTGGACTTTGAAGCAGGCGTCCCCGTGGGCCTCAACGGCGAGAAAATGAACTCTGTGGATTTATTGAAAAAGCTCAATGAGCTGGGCGCTACCCACGGCGTCGGCATTGACGACATGGTAGAGAACAGGTTGGTCGGCATGAAGTCCAGGGGCGTTTACGAGACTCCCGGCGGCACCATTCTCTACGCCGCCCATGCTGCTCTTGAGATGATTACGCTGGACCGCCAGACCATGCACTATAAAGAGACCGTGGCCTGCAAATTTGCTGAGTTGGTTTACGATGGCTTCTGGTATTCTCCCCTGCGGGAAGCTCTGAGCGCCTTTGTGGACAGCACGCAGCAGAACGTGACGGGAACTGCCCGCATGAAGCTCTATAAGGGCCGTTGCGTATCCGTAGGCGTCAAGTCCCCCTATTCTCTCTATAATGAGGAATACGCCACCTTCGGCGAGGACGCCGTCTACGACCAGAAGGATTCCGCCGGCTTTATCAACCTCCTTGGCCTTCCCCTGAAGGTTCGTGCGCTGATGAAGCAGGCTCATCCAGACGCAAAGTAAAACAACATTCCGGGGCCTTGGCCCCGGCGCAGCTATCGCCTCACATCGCAAGCCAGCCGCTTCCCTGTGAGGCGAATTATTTATTTAAATAAATATAATATTTTATCAATATAGAAAGGTGCTGATATTATGGCAAAACTCTGGGGCGGACGCTTCAGCAAAAATACGGACCCCTTTGCGGAGGGCTTTCACTCCTCTATCTCCTTCGATTCCCGCATGTATCGGGAGGATATTACCGGCAGCATCGCCCATGCCACCATGCTGGGCAAGCAGGGCATCATTGAAGCGCACGAGGCGGAAAAAATCGTGGAAGGGCTCAAAGGCATTCTCGCAGATATTGAAAGCGGCAAGGTTCACTTTTCTCCCCACGATGAGGATATCCACATGAATGTGGAGCGGCTCCTCATTGAGCGCATTGGAGATACGGGCAAGCGGCTCCATACCGGCCGCAGCAGAAACGACCAGGTCGCTCTGGACTTCCGCATGTATCTGTTGGAGCAAAATCAAAGCGTCGTAGGCGAGCTGAAAAATCTGATAGAGACATTTCTATCTATTGCCGAGCAGCATACAGAGTCTATCATGCCCGCCTATACCCATCTGCAAAAGGCCCAGCCCACTACCCTGGCGCATCATATGATGGCCTATGCCGAGATGTTCAAGCGGGATATCGGCCGGTTTCTTGACTGCAAAAAGCGGACGGATTCCATGCCCTTGGGCTCCGGCGCCCTCTGTGCCACCACCTATCCGCTGGATAGGCAGTTCGTGGCGGATCAGCTGGGCTTTTCCTCTATTACGCCAAATAGCCTGGACGCCGTTTCAGACCGGGATTTTGCCGTGGAGTTCCTCTCCGCCGCGGCTACGACCATGATGCATCTTTCCCGCCTCTCTGAGGAGCTGATTCTCTGGTCCACCGGCGAATTTGCCTTCGTCTCTATGGACGACGCCTATTCCACCGGCTCCAGCATCATGCCCCAGAAGAAGAACCCGGATATGGCGGAGCTGATTCGCGGCAAAACGGGCCGGGTTTATGGCGACCTGATGGCGCTGCTCACCGTGATGAAAGGGCTCCCCCTGGCATATAATAAGGACATGCAGGAGGACAAGGAGTGCGTGTTCGACGCAGTGGATACCCTCCTAAGCTGCCTCAAGGTGATGAGCGGCATGGTCTCCACCCTGACCTTCAAAACGGACGAAATGTACCGCAAGGCCGGCCTTGGGTTCACAAACGCCACGGACGCCGCCGATTATCTGGTGAAAAAGGGAGTTCCCTTCCGGGATGCCCACGAAATTCTCGGCAGACTGGTGCTCTACTGCGAATCCTGCGGCAAGAGCATTGGCGAGTTGATGCCCGAAGAGCTTTCCGGCTTCTCCCCCGTGTTCGAAGGGGACGTTTACGAGGCTGTCGCTCTGGAAACCTGTGTAAAGAATAGGCAAATTCCTGGCGGCCCGGCGCCACAAAGCGTGTTAAATCACATAAATTCCATGCGGGCTTTTATCAAGAAGATTTAACATAGTTTTGCCTTTGCAAATGGATTTTTTGTGTTATAATGAGTTTACTTAATTGTAAACGTCTGTTTTTGTCCAGCCTAAGCTGAACAAAACTGTAACATAAATATGATATTAAATTTACAGAGGGAACGATATGGCAAAGATACGACCTTATATTAACAGAGAAATCAGCTGGCTGATGTTTAACGAGCGAGTGCTGGACGAAGCTCTTAACACAAACAACCCGTTGTTCGAGCGGCTCAAGTTCGTCTCTATCTTTTGCAGCAATCTGGACGAGTTTTACATGGTGCGGGTGGGCAGCCTGAACGACCAGCGCCTCCTGCCGGGGGTCAAGCTGGACGTGAAAACCCATATGTCCCCTGCGGATCAGCTTAACGCTATTTTTGAATATACCGCCAAGCTGATTCCCCAGAAGGACCAGGCATACAGCCAGATTTTGAAGGAACTGGGGAAAAAGGGCCTCAGCGTGGTCTCGCCAGAGGAGCTCTCCGGGGATGATGAAAAGTTCCTCTCCAGCTATTTTAAGCGGGAAATCATGCCCTTCATCTCCCCCTTTATTATCGATAAGCGCCATCCCTTCCCCTTCCTGGAGAATATGGCCCGGTATATCGGCGTTCATCTGGCTGCCAAGGGCAAATACGTCCGCTTTGGCATCATTCCCGTGAGCCATAGCTTTCCCAATTTCGTGCGGATTCCGGGGGATACCTTCCGCATCTGCCTGACGCCGGACATCATCCTCCATTACGCAGAGAAGGTCTTTAAAAAGTATACGGTGAAGGAAAAGACCATCTTCAAAATCGTCCGCAACGCGGATATCGACGTACAGGAGGGGCTGTTCGACGAGGATATCGACTTCCGCGACACTATGAAGAAGCTGCTCAAGGCCCGGAAGAAGCTTTGCCCCGTCCGCCTGGATTTGCATGGCGAGGTCAGCGCCGAATTTAAAAAGTATCTGCTCTCCAAGCTTCAGCTGGAGGAGAACCAGGCCTTTGTGCACCATTCTCCCCTGGATTTGAAATTCCCCTTTGCCTTTGAGGACAAGGTTCGGGAGCGGAAGCCTAAGCTGCTTTATGACCCCCTGACTCCTCACGAGCCAAAATTTCTGGATGCTGCCGCGCCTATTTTGCCGCAGGTGCGGGAAAAGGACGTTCTCCTCTCCTATCCCTTTGAGAGCATGAGCCATTTTATCAAGCTGCTCAACGAGGCTGCAGAGGACCCCTACGTGGTTTCCATCAAAATCACCCTCTACCGGGTGGCGAAAAACAGCAAGGTGATCGACGCCCTCATCAAGGCCAACGACAATGGCAAGGAGGTCTTTGCCGTTGTGGAGTTGCGCGCCCGGTTCGACGAGCAAAATAATATCGACTGGTCCGACCGGCTGGAGGAGGCCGGCGTCCATCTCTCCTATGGTCTGGACGACTATAAGACCCACAGCAAAATCTGCCTGATTACCCGCAAAACGCCCCATGGCATTGAGCATATCACTCAGATTGGCACGGGCAACTACAATGAAAAGACCGCTAAGCAGTATACAGATTACTGTCTCATCACGGCCAACGAGGAAATCGGCCGCGATGCGTCCGAATTCTTTACCAATATGTCTCTGGGTGAGACGACGCGGCGCCCCCATCATCTTCTCATCGCGCCTCATGCCTTCCGCTCCAAAATTTTGGAGTTTATCGACGAGGAGATTGCCAAGGCGAAAAAGGGCCGGCCCTGCTCCGTCATTCTGAAAATCAACTCCTTGACGGATAAGCCCATTATCGATAAGCTCATCGAGGCGTCCCAAGCGGGGGTTCCCACTCAGCTTATCGTCCGCGGCATCTGCTGCCTGCGCTCCGGCATCAAGGGCCTGACGGATCATATTACCGTCATCAGCATCGTCGGCCGCTATCTGGAGCATTCCCGGGTCTACAGCTTTGGCCTGGGCGACGAGCAGAAGCTCTATATCTCCTCCGGGGATATGATGACCCGCAGCACGCAGACCAGGGTGGAAATCGGCGTCCCCATCTTCGACCCAGACGTGCGGGACGAGCTGAACCACATGCTTCAAATTCAGCTGGCAGATAATGTGAACGCCCGCATCCAGCAGCCTGACGGCACCTACGCCAGAGTCAAGCCAGGCGAGCCCGCCATCAACAGCCAGCGCTACTTCTTCTTAGACGAGCGCTATCAGAAAAAGACGGAGCACTAAAAAAATACCGCCGTCCCGGCATTCACCGGGGCGGCGTTTTTTATTTTCGCAGCCTCTCCCCTGCTCGCAGCAGGCTCCGCAGCTCTATCATCCTCCTATCCAGCGTCTCCGCTTCCTGCAAGACCAGCTCCTCCTCCGGGCTCTTCCGCAAAACCTGCCGGATGCCCCCGTTTTTGATGACCAGCCTCGCATCTGCCAGCAGGGCCAAAACCGGGTCATGGGTTGCGATGAGGACGATTTTGTCCTCTCCCGTCAGCAAATTCAGCGCCCTGCGCCGGTCAATGCCTGCGTTTTCAATTTCGTCGATAAGAACCACCGGCGCAGCGGAGAGCAGCGCGCAGTCCGCAATCATCAGCGCCCGGGATTGCCCTCCGCTCAGGCTGGTTACATGGGCCGAAAGGGAGAAGGGCTCTCCCGAAAGCTCCTGAGCCACCTCATAGACCTGCCGCACCGCGGCCTCCTCTCTGCCAAAGCATTCCCCGTGCATCCGTAGAAACTCGCCCACGTTCATATCCAACACAAAGTTCATGTTCTGGGAAAGCTGGGCAACCCGCCTCTGGCGTCCTGCCCCAGCCTGCGCCTTTGTCCTGCCGTTGTAGAGGACGGTCCTGCCCGTCGGCGTGTCCGCCTCCGCACCCCATTCAATATCCGCCAGCAGGCGGCTCTTGCCGCTGCCCGTGTTTCCAATCACCGCCGTCACCTGCCCCTGCCGCAGTTCAATGGCGTCAAAGCCCTCCGGCTGACAATCCTTGTCCGTTCCGGGCAGCAGGGTAATGGCGCGAATCTCCTCCTCCGCTTCTCCGAGAAAGGCCAGCATGTCTCTTAAATATTCCGCCAGCGCCGCGCCAAAGCCCTCCCTGGTGGTGGCATTGTTTTCGTAAAAGCCTGCCTCCTGGGCCTTGGCCGCCTGGGCAAAGGTCTGCTCTCTCTGAAAGGCGAAGCCGTAGCCCTCCAGCCAATCCTCCAAAAAAGGGTATGCCGAGATCAGAGCCCCCATGCCCATTGCCTCCAGCCTGCTCTGCGTTATTTGTTCCACTGCATTTTCCTCACATTCCCGACCTGATATTCTTTTCCGATTTTCGTCTCTCCCAGGCAGTAGGAGCAGAGGGCCATGGGCATGGGGAAGCGCAACGCGTTCCCCGTCACCTGCTCCCTTGCGTCCATCCCCGCAATCTGGCGATAGAGCTCAAAGGCGCCCTGGCCGCTCAGGCCGTTGACGTGGCAGACCACCGCCCGTGGATTGGCGAACTGCACCTTTCTCTCAAAGACCTCCCGCTCCGCCTGAGATACAATGTCGCTCTTGGTAATCACCACAACGTCCGCCATGCGCAGCATGGGGCCGATTTTCACCGGCGTATTAATACCGCTCAACTGGTCTACCACGCAGATGGCGGGGATGCTGCGAATATGGGGGGAGCATCGGTTGCAGAGCCCCGCGCTCTCCGTGAACAGATAGTCCAACCCCTGCTCCTCTCCCCAGGTGAACACCTCCTCAATGTTGGTGATAAAATAGTGGTCCGGGCACAGCTCCCGCGCCAGCCCTTTCTGGACGGGAATGCCCATTGCCTCGTATGCCTTTTCGTCCTCGGTGGAGAGGCAGTCGAACTTGGCCACGCCGACGGCTTTGCCCTCGTCCAGAATATGGCGAACCACCTTGGTCAAAACAGATGTTTTGCCGCTGGAGGGCGGCCCTGCCACAGTCACCAATTTCATCGCGCACCTCCCAAAAAGACCTCCTTCGCCCTCTGAATCAGGGCAATCATATCCTGCCTATAAAGGTAGTCCCAGCCTAGCCAGAGCAGCCTCCCGGGCAGTCCGTTCTCCACCTGAGGGCAGGAGGATGGGAACTGCCCCTGACGCACCAGCGTCCTTCCGCAGTCCGCTCCGCAGAGGAACTCTGCCAAACGGTGCTCCCCTGGCCCTGCGTCCCTGCAGATGGTCACGGCCAGGGGCAGAATCGCCGCGCCCTCTTTGGGCCAGATAACCCGCATCCCCGCCTCCTTTGCCTTTATCTGGGCAAAAATATAGGGGAGGATAAACACCGCCGGCCTCTCCTGCAAGCCCCCTGCCTTAATCATCTGGGAGGGATGGGCGCCTACCAGGCAATTTTTGCGGAACTGCCTAAGCCCCTCCTCCCCAAAACTCTTCCAGAAATAGGCCAATAGAATGCTGTCCAGAAGATGCCCATCGTCTGCATAGCAGAGCTGCTTTTCCCATTCCGGCTTCACCAGGTCTGCCCAACTCTCCGGCGTGGGCCTCCCAGCCAGCTGACCTTCATCTGCCACGAACACCAGCGGGATTCCCGAAATCAGGCGAAAAATCCCCCTTGGATCCTCCATCCCATGAAAATCACGGTTGAGCGGCCCCGCCGCAGGCGCCTGATATTCCTCCAGCAGCGTTTTATTCTGCACCATGCCCTCAACGCCTGCGCCTATGACGATTGCAGGCCGGGCCTGGTCCATCAGTGTATCAATCCAATCCTTTCCAAACTCCACCAGCGCTACGTTGTATTTTAAGTCCTCGCGCCTCTGCTCCTGTAAAAAGCAGTTCAGTTCGTTTTGGATGGGCAGCTGGACAACGCATGGTATCCTGGCCCAAAGGGTGCATTCCTCTGGCGCTGCGCCTGCGGACAGTTCCTCCCGCTTGTCGCTCAAATAGAGGGCGTATTCCGTCAAAAACCGCTCTGCGTCCAGCTTGCGGTAGCGCAGCGCCTGCTTCAGCGTAAGCCTGGCTGCTGCCGGGTCCGCGCCGTTGTTCGGGAGCCCCTTCAGGGCGAAAAATTCCCTCCCATAAGGGGCCTCCTCCAATATTTTTGCAATGCTCCAATCTATGTTCATTCTCCGTTTTCTCCTCCTCTAAAGCAAAGCCACGGGCATGACGCAGGTATACGAGCCATGCTCCAGGGGAATATCCGCTATTTTCACGTTCACGCCAAAGGCCTCCCGCAGCAGAGGCTCCGTAATGACTTCCCTGGTGGGCCCCCAGGTGCAGGAGCCGTTTCCCTGCAAAATCAGCGTGTCGTCTGAAATGGAGATGGCGTGCTCCGGGTAATGGGTGTTTACGATTGAGGAAATGTGCTTTTCCTTGCTCAAATGCTGAATGGTGTTCAGCACGATGAGCTGATTGCGAAAGTCCAGGTTGGACTCCGGCTCGTCCAGTATGAGCAGAGCCGGCTCTGCCGCCAGAGCCCTGGCGATGAGAACCATTTGCAGCTCTCCGCCGCTGATTTTGCTGCAAAGCTTATGCTGCAGGTGCTTCACGCCGATACAATCCAGCGCGTCTAGAGCGATTTGCCGATCCCGCTCGCCTGGCAGCTCCGCCATTTTCAGGTGGGCGTTTCTCCCCAAGAGGACCATCTCCTCCACCGTGTAGGCAAAGGCGGATAGCTTTGCCTGGGGCACGTAGCCAATCTTTTTCCAAAAGTCCGTGTATTTCATTTGGGATACTGGAACGCCGTCCAGCAGCGTCTGGCCGCCCGTCCACTTTAACAGCCCCAGCATACACTTCACCAGCGTGGTTTTCCCCACGCCGTTGGAGCCCAGAATGGTCAGGACTGTGTCCTGCTCCACCTTGAAGCTGATGTTCTTTAAAATGTCCCGGCTCTTGTCGTAGCCAAAGGAGCCGTTTACCACCTCAAAGGTCATGTTTTAATCCCTCCCGTCTTGCGCAGCAGGATGATGAAGAAGGGCGCGCCGATGACCGCCGTTAAAATCGAGACTGGAATCTCCGCCGCTGTAACGCTGCGGGCCAACGTGTCAATCACCAGCATAAACAGGGCGCCCAGGCCAATGCTGGCGGGGACGACGTATTTATTGTCGTTGCCGAAAATCATCCTTGCAATATGGGGTATCAGCAGCCCTACCCAGCCGATGAGCCCGCACATGGATACCACCGACGCCGTCACCATAGTTGAGCCGATGACCACAATGGTGCGGACGAAGTTGACGTTAATGCCCAGCGATTTTGCCTCGTCCTCGTGAAGGGACATGGCGTTCAGCTTCCACCGCATGAGGAAGATGAGGCCCGTCCCGATGATGATGAAGGGCGCGCCAATGGCCAGCGTCTCAAAGGTGGTTCCCGAAAGGCTCCCCATGAGCCAGAAGGTGATGGATGGCAGCGTGTCCTGCGGATCCGCCGTGTATTTTACCAGAGATACCATGGCCTGAAACAGAGCCGCCACCACCATGCCCGCCAAAACTATCATAATAATTGACGAGGTGCCCTTGATTTTGCTGATGGAGTAGACGATGAGTACGGCCCCCACGCCCATTGCCAGCGCCATAAACTGCACCCAAATCATGTCCAGGCCGAACAGAATCCCAAGCACCGCGCCAAAGGATGCCCCTGTCGCCACGCCCAGGGTATCCGGCGTTGCCAGCGGGTTGGAGAAAATGCCCTGAAAGGACGCCCCCGCCACTGCCAGGCCGCCCCCTGCAATCAGCGCCAGCAGCACCCGCGGCAGCCTGATGTTGAACAATACGGTGGACATATTCTCCGTCACCTCTACATCGGGGAATAGCCCCGGAAACACTGTTTCCAGTATCTCCGGGAGGGACATGGAGTATCTTCCAATGCCCAGGGCCAGTATACCCAGAACGACTATCCCCGCGGTCACGCAGATGCCCCAAATCCAATGTTTTCGCCTTTGCGCTATCCGCTCCTGACTCTTCATTATGACGCTGTGAATCCTTCCGCAGCTGCGCTGGAGGGGGTATACATGGATGCTACATCCTCATCCGTCAGCTCTACCCCATAGATTTCCTGGTAGTAGTCCTTTACCTCCTGGGTCATGTCAATATCCGCAAACAGGTCTGGATACATGGTCTTTGCCATCCAGAGCAGGGTTAGCGGCGTGTCGGTTCCCGGCGTATAGGTGCGGTAGCTTCCCAGAGGCATCTTGTGGACGTTCTGGTTTTTCACTGCCGTTACGTTGCTCCAGTCGTCCCCGCCAATGGCGTTGTTATAGAGGTCCTCCGGCTGGGCAGTTGTAAAGTTGGTGATGTAGATAATGTCCGGGTCCCACTCATAAACCTGCTCCATGTTGATGGTTGCGTTGGAGCTTGCCTCCTGGAGCTCCTCTGCCACATTGACGCCGCCGCCCGCGGTGGCCCAATACTGTCCGAAGAAGTTCTTGCCGGAGGTAATCATGGCCGATTCGTCATACTGGAACAGGAACAGCGCTCTCGTCCGCTCCTCGTCGGGGATGTCCTTCACCCGCTCCTGAATCATGTCGTAAATTTCCTGGCTGTAGCTGGAGACCATGTCTGCCTTGTCCTCCTGCTCGGGGAACATCTGGCTCAAAACATCTACCCAGTTGTCGTAGGTTTCCAAGACGTCGTAGTCCCAGGCCGAGGCCGAGATTCCCACTGCGGGCAGGCCCGCCTGTTCAATCTGCTCCTTCAGCTCTGTGGTCTCCGCCGTGTAGAACACCACGTCCGGCTCCAGCGCCACCAGCGCCTCGATGTTCAGCTCGTCCCCCTGCATGAAGCTCGTATCTGCCTCGAGAATCTCCGGGAATATTTTGGAGAGAATGCCGTTCTCCGCCGCGCTCATAGACACCGGGTGAATGCCCACCAGTTTCTCCGCAGAGCCTAAAAACATGGAGATAACCGACGGGAAGGGATAGAAGGAGGTGACGACGATTCTGTCGATCTCCGTGGGCACCTGCACCTCTTCCCCCGTATGGTCTACAATGGTCCGCATCTCCTCGCCGTCTGCCGCGGCGGATTCTGCCGGCTCTGTGGCCTGGGCTGCTGCCGATTCCTCTGCCGCGGCGCTCTCCGTTGCCGACGGGCTTGCCTCGCCGGAGGCCTCCGGCTGGGTGGCCGGCGCGCAGCCCGCGAACAGGGCCAGCGCCATCAATATGCTCATTGCGAGAGCACAAATACCGATTTTCCTTTTCCTCATTGTCCTACCTCTCTTTCATATAATTGATTAAAGTTGGATGATATATAATCGCCTGTGCTGTCAGCATACAGCTTGCTGGAAATTGCATACTGGGCCAGGCCGATATATCTGACGTTATCCCTATCCTCGATGAGCTCGTTTATCATGGGGTCTGCTATGATGGTGGCATACCTGCCGCTGTTGACAAAGTCGATAACCTCCTGCTCACAGTCCAGCAGGACGGTATCCACCTCATAAGGGTCTCCCCGTTCGGTAAAGGGCGTCGCTGCCGCGACATTTTGGATCCCGTAGTCAGCTGCCAGGGCGTCGCCTATTGCATGGGCCAGGACGGAATCTCCAATGACCGCCGTCCAGGGCTGGCCCTGCTCCGGCGTCCATGTCTGCCGGGGCGCGCCCTCCATTCTCCGCAAAAGCTGCGCGGCGCCCTTTTCTCCAATGGGCATCCCCGCCACATAGGGCATGCCGAACCGCTCCTCCAGATATTGGGCCACCAGCACGCCCGCCTGGGATATGGCCAGATTCAGGCTGCTTTCCGCCGCCCGCTCCACCTGCCCCAGCGTGAGGCCCATGTTGAACCGGGCGCCAATGGCGTAGCCCGCGTCCTCCAGCCAGGCGGTCAGGCTGTCCATGCTCCTCTGGTTGATGTCCAGAGGCGTAGCGCCCAGAATGTTCACCGTCCGCTCCCTTCTTTGGGCCGGCTCTTTGGTGTATTTCTTTATCATGGCGATGGAGGCGTCCGCTACGCCCACGTTGTAAAGGTTTGTGCCGTTGGTGGCGAAGCCAAAGCTGGGGATGCCTGTGGCTGCTTCCACATCCATACACAGCCCCGCAAAGTCTGTTCCAATAACCATAGGCACAGGGCTGCCCACTACGGCAATCAGTTCCGGCTTCAGCTGCTCCGCCGCTGCGGCGATTCTGTCCACAAACTTGTACTCATTCCCCATGACTACGTCAATCTTTCTCAGCCCCGAGCAGTACACGCCCTTTTGGGAGCCATACCACCTGGGCTCGTCAAAGCCGGTGTAATTCCCTGTGCAGCCTGCTGCGTCGTGGATGACGATCAGGCTGTTTAAATCAAACAGGGCGGAGCACACCCCCGAGTAATCCGGCGCGTAGGGCGGCAGGTACATGCAGAGATTCTTCATCATATCACCACCCCGTAATCGTCTATCATCTTTTTCAAATCCTCCTCTTTTTCGAGCGCCTCTCGCAGCAGCCGCATCAGCTTGCCCACGCCGTAATAGCCAAACATGGTCTGGTCGCCCGAAAGGTCTACCAGATGCCTGCTGCCGGAGATATACCCTGCGTCAAAGCCGATGGCAATGGCCTCAGGCATCCTGTTTTTAAATTGAATCATCTCGGGATGCTCCGGCTGGATGATTTTGGCGCAGCCGCAAATTCCCGCATAGCCCTGCTGGTCAATGGGCAGCTTCTGCTGGGCGGCCACACTGGCCACGCGAAAGCCGTATTTTCTCAGGGCGTTGGCCATTTCAAAGGGCTTCAGCGTGGCGCTGGAGGATACCATAATAGGCGTGTCTCCAATGGCCTCTCTGGTGCGTTTAATCTCATCCTCTGCCCTCTTGATATCCTCGGATAAATCACAGCAGGGCTTTCCAAAGAACGCAGCCATTTTGTCATACTGCTCCTGAATGACATCCATATCGTAGGAGACTGTAGTAGTGAAAAAGGGCGTCCCCAGCCTTGCCTCCAGATTTCTGGCCGCCAGTCCCGCAATGGGGGACAAAACCAGGTTGTACTGACTCCGGGCCATATGCTGATATCCCTCGAAGGTGTCGTAGTCTGAAATATGGCGGATTCTCGTCATGCCGAACCCTTTCAGCACCCGGTACAGCTCGCTTTCCTCATCTATCCGCACCAGATTGCCCATCAGGCTCACCGTGCCCTCCTCCTTCTCCTGGGGCTCCAAGAAGCCAAAGAGCGTGTTTTGCAGGCTGACGGGCGGAGGCGTCTTGGTGTCCAGAGTGATGGGGTTCATGTGGCCCGCTCCAAACTGAATGTCCGGATGGTTGGCGTGAAGCTTTTTCATAAGAGAGTCCAAATCTGTCCCAATCAGGTCGTCCAGACAGCTGACAAAGACCATCATCACCTTTGGCCTGACCTTCACCCGGTGCAAAAGCTCGTCCACGCCCTGCTCAATAGTCTTGTCGTAGCCCTCGATAATGTCCTTCTGATCGATAAAGATATAGGACAGTCTGTCCTTAAAGCCCTGCTGGATGGCCCCCAGAGCTCCGTGTCTGCCGCAGGCAAAGGGGCAGACGAACAGCGAGTAGCTCTCCGGCACCAGGGACGCCATGCGGACGATGCCCCAGTCCCCGTGGCTGGGGGCAGTGTAGCGGAGCGTATCCTGAAAAACCCTATCCGGCATATTTCTCCCCCTCCTTCCGGTCCAGCCCGCAGATTTCCGCAATGGTTTCCGCCAGAGTCCGGTAGTCCCCGGCGATGTCACAGTCCGGATAGGCCTCGATGACGGTCTGCTTTTGGTCCTCCGCCTGCTGGACAAAGGGGCTGCGCCTGATTTTCCCGATGATTCTCGAGCCGGTTTCCTCTGCCACCTGCCCCACCAGCGCCTCCTCGTCCTTCACCAAGCGCTCGTTTAGGATAATGCCGGAATATTTTGCATAGCTGCGCTCCTTGAAATTCTCCACCGCCTTGGCAATATTGGTGGCTGCGAACAGGGCCATCATCTCTCCAGAGGTGACGATGAACACATGGTCTGCGTAGCCCTTTCGCATGGGCATGGCGAACCCGCCGCATACCACGTCGCCCAGCACGTCGTAAAGCACGACCTCCGGTTGGTATACCTCATAGGCGTTCAACTCCTCCAGCTTGTTAAACGCTGCAATGATGCCCAGTCCGGCGCACCCGATTCCCGGAGTGGGCCCGCCGGACTCCACACATAGAATCCCGTTATAGCCCTTCACGACAATGTCCTCCAGCCGGATATCCTCCCCCTTATCTCGAATCTGGTCGAGAACGGTGTGAATCTCCTGCCCGCACAGGAGGTTTTTCGTGGAATCTGCCTTGGGGTCGCAGCCAATCTGCATCACCCGAAAATGCTCGGAGAGCGCGGCGGACAGATTCGAGGCCGTGGTGGATTTTCCGATGCCCCCTTTTCCGTATATGGCGATTTTAATCATAGCAATTCCTCCCTGAATCAATAGTTAGTTTTAGCTAACTTTATAGCATATTATTTTTGTTTCCTGCATTTTATTTTGGCCTTTCCCTTCATGGTCTGTGCAAATAGTTAGTTTATGCTAACCAAACACAATTTATCATACACTATACCCCTATGTCAATATTATTTTTGGCAACTTCGTTTTGGAAACGTTCCTCGCGTCTCTCCCCCAGCTCCTTGTCGGATGCTGCTCCCTCGGCGCTTTCTGGCATCCTTTTTTCCGCGCCGCCAACTATTTCAGCGAATCTTGCGAAAAATAGCTTGATTTTTGGCCCCTCAGCATTTATAATAATATGCGTTGACAATATCGGGGTGTAGCGCAGTTTGGTAGCGCGCTTCGTTCGGGACGAAGAGGGCGCAGGTTCAAATCCTGTCACCCCGACCAGCAAAAAAAGGCTTTGTAATCGCGATTGCAAAGCCTTTTATTTCATACAAAACCCCATTTTAAACCCCGTTTGATTCGGAAAAATAAGAAATGAGCAGAGATTTCTCCCCGCTTCCTTCTATCTACTTCACATCCAGCCTTTTAAAGTCCTGCACCAGCTTTTTCACAGCGCCATTGCCGTCCAGTGCATAATACATGTTAGACATGCCCTCCACGTTCTCCAGGTTGTGAATGTGCACATACCCCCTGTCCAGACATCTCTCGCATTCCCGGATGATGCCATCCCGGAGGAGAGCCTTCAGGCCCCCCTCGATTGCCTTTTGTCGGATGCGTGTCTTTTTTACGCTCCGGGCCAGTATCCCGCCCAGAAAGGATAGCACTGCCAAAATAACCGCTACAATGATTTCCGTCACGATTTCCGCTGCCATCATTCTGTTGCCCCCGTGTCCTCATCCTTTTTCGGCTCCGTATAGGTGAGGGCCTGGCTGCTGTCCCCTACTCCCTTTGTGGTCGGGTCTGTCAGCACGCCGATAAAGGACAGCACTGCCATTGCCACCGTGCCAATCAAATAGGGATTCGTAAAGAACTGTTCAAACAGATTCCCTACGCTGTCCCAGGTGGTCAAATCCTCCAGCCCCAATCCAAGATAGGCCAGAATTGGCGACAACACCACTCCCACCAGGCCAACCCAAAACTGCGGGCTTTTCACTCTTACCTTCCAGTTGATTTTCATTTCTTTTTCTCCTGTTTTTTGTATTTTTTGTAGAAATTGTATTGACATACTAGTGCTAGTATGCTATACTTAAAACATAAGAAAGGGGGTGGTAAAAATGGATAATATAATAGAACTGCTGACCACGGCGCTCAACCTTGTGACAGCAGTTCTTGCGCTCATCGCCGTTATCAAAAGCAACCGACGATGAAAACCGGGGAGGGAAACCTCCCCTATCCACAATATACTATAGAGAAAGGAAGGTTGTCAATATGGAATATCTTACCCTTGGTCTCTCTATTGCTGCCTTGGTTATCGCCATTATAGCCGTATGCAAAGCCTTTAAAAAGTAAAGGAGGTTTTTCCCGATGAGCAAAACATCCACAGCTTCTAAAGCAAAGTATAACGCGAAAGCATATGACCGCCTTGCCGTTTCCATCCCCAAAGGTATGCGAGAAACATTTCGCGCTGCCTGTGAACAAAACGGCAAAACTATGAACGGGCTTATCAACAAGTGGATTCAGGCCTATATTATCCAATTTCAGGAGGGGCAATAGTCCCTCCCCTTTATTTCCCCCATTTCCCGCCCAAGGCGGTGACTGTATTCTCTCCGGCGATGCCGTCCACCTGCAAGCCCTTTGCCTTCTGGAACTTCTCCACGGCTGCCTCGGTATTCTTTCCGAACTCTCCATCGGCTCCCGTGCCGCCGCAGCTATACCCTTTGGCGATGAGCGTCTTTTGCAGGTTCTTCACGTCATCCCCTGTCATTAGCGGACTGGTCTTTTTCAGCAATCGGCTCACTGTCCAGACGCTGGCTGTGCTCTCTTTCCACGTGCCGCCAAGGGCCGTCACTGTATTCTCTCCGGCGATGCCGTCCACCTGCAAACCCTTTGCCTTCTGGAACTTTTCCACGGCTGCCTCGGTATTCTTTCCGAACTCCCCGTCTGCTCCTGTGCCGCCGCAGCTATAGCCTTTGGCGATGAGCGCCTTTTGCAGGTTCCTCACGTCGTCCCCCTTCATCAGCGGGCTGGTCTTTTTCAACAGTCGGCTCACCGTCCAGCTGGCCGTTGCTTCTTCCTTCTCCCCGGCCGCCTCTCCGTCGCTCAATACGACTGCCGTGTGTCCTTTTCCCAGCAGGATATCTCCCCGCTTTAGATAGGCATCGTCTCCCGTGTATTTGTCTGCTGTCAAAATTTCAAATTCACCTGTCTTCTCCAGCAGGCTGCGCTCATTCCCTGTGTACATGTCCTTGCTGACCGTTATCCCCGCCGCATTGACGCACACTGCCACCAGGCTGGAGCAGTCGCACTCGCATTGGGCAGTCACCTTGCTCAGATTCCATCCCGCCTCTTTCGCGTAGGGATAAAGAGTTGTCCTCTGTCCCTGGTCGTAACCGATTTTATTATTGCTGCACGCCTGCTCCATTGCGGCAGCAATTTTTTCTGCCGTCGTGGCCTTCCTGGGCCGGATTACCGTTGTCCAGGGCTTGTTATACCAGCTTCGGGTTGTCACCTCCCGGCCCGTCTGGTCCCCTGCTGCGCCGCCCCGCGCCTTTCCCCTTTCATCCTGTACTGCATGTCCGATTTTCACCATTTCTTTTCCCTCCTGTGTATTAAAGCTGCGTTCCCTCCAGCTGGTTAATTTCGTCCCGCCATGCCTGGCGCTGAGCCTTGATGGCGGCGTATTCCTCCTCTGTGAAGAATCCCTCCGCATACTTCATGGCCTTGTAGTCCGTCGCCGCCAGCTTGCTCTTCAGCTCGTCTATCTGCTGCCGCGCCGCCTCCGTCATGGCCGGGGGTGCGTAGGCCGGGTTTGCCGTAAACTGCCCGTCCGCATAGAGATATTTCCCCGGCGCCATATCCTCCGGCAGGCTGCTCACCTCGATTCCCCCTTCAAATCCCCCCAGGGTGGCCCATCCTGTCACGACTCCCTGCTCATTTACCTGTATCTGCATCTTTTCCTCCTTACACGATTCCCACAATGCTCGTCACTGTCAACTCCGTCTGCGTATCTGCTATGATGTTCCGCTCCGCCGCATAGCCGAAGGTCAGCGTGTTCCCGCTGAAGGTGCCCCCAAACCCCAGAACCATAAAGCTGCTGGTGCTAAAAGCATAGCCTCCAATCCCTCGCAAATAAATCCCATGCTTCATGGCCAGAGTCTTAGAGCCCTTGTTATCATAAGTAATCTCAAACAGGCTATAGTCCGAAAATCCCGGCACGCTAATATTTCCGCTGCTCCAGCTTCCCGTCCAGAGGGT
>DBGCIZ010000210.1:0-3602 GCA_048355355.1 Christensenellaceae bacterium
TGGAAAATGTGGGCTACGCCAAGCCGGGGGCAGTATGCGTCTATAATATAGACATGATGGAGGAGGCTTGCAGCATTCTGGCTCTGGGGGCAGGGGCAATCTCCAAGCGCATTTACCTGGGGGAGAACAGAATTGAGCGCGCACCGAACGTGAAGGACATTGCCTCCTATTTGGAGAGGACGGACGAGATGGTAGAGCGGAAGCGCAGGCTGTTTTGCCCATGACGTTGCTTTTTAAAGGAAAATCAGGTATAATCACGAGAGAAATGTCCCGCCTCAAAAGGGCTGGCGGGAAATCTTTTGGCGTCTGGCACGGAATGTCTTTTGCGGGATGCAGGAAGAAATTTGCAGGAGGAAAACATGAGCATTAGCGCACCTAAGGGAACGAAGGATTTGCTGCCATCTGAAAGCTATAAATGGCATTACATGGAGGATAAAATTAGAAAAGCGACGGAGCTTTTTGGTTATAGAGAGGTAAGGGTTCCCATGTTTGAGCATACGGAGCTCTTTTTGCGGGGTGTCGGCGATACTACGGACGTAGTACAGAAGGAGATGTATACCTTTGAGGATAAGGGCGGCCGCTCCATTACCCTGCGGCCGGAGGGAACAGCGGGGGTGGCCCGCTGCTTCATCGAAAACGGCATTGCCGGCGGGCCTCAGCCCACGAAGATGTACTATCTAGCTCTGTCCGTCTTTCGCTATGAGAAGCCTCAGGCAGGCCGCCTGAGAGAGCACCATCAGTTCGGCGTGGAGATGTTTGGCGCGAAGGATGCCTCTGCAGACGCGGAGGTCATCAGCTTGGCTCTGTTCGTCATCAGGAGCATGGGCGTGCACAATCTGGCGCTGAACATCAACTCCATTGGCTGCAAAAACTGCCGCCCAGCCTACAATAAAAAGCTGCGGGAGTATTTCGAGGCCAGGAAGGAGCACCTTTGCGAGACGTGCCTGGAGCGGCTGGAAAAGAACCCTCTGCGGATTCTGGACTGTAAAAACGAGAGCTGCAAGGCTGTGGCCAAGGATGCGCCCATGATGATTGACAACCTGTGCCCGGAGTGTCAGGATCACTTTGAGGCGCTGAAGGGATATCTGGATCAGGCGGGCATTGCCTACGCCATCAACCCCATGATTGTCCGTGGGCTGGACTATTACACCAAGACCGTCTTTGAGATAATCTCTAACGAAATCGGCGCCCAGGGGACGGTATGCGGCGGTGGACGGTACGACGGCCTGATTGAGGAGGTAGGCGGGCCGGACATGCCTGGCATTGGCTTTGGCATGGGCATGGAGCGGCTCCTCATGGTGATGGAAGGGGCCGGGGTGGAGATTCCCAAGCCGGCCGGGGTAGACGCCTTCCTCTGCACCATGGGGGAAGAGGCCAGAAGGGCAGGTTTTCGGCTGATGAGCAAGCTGCGGGAAGAAGGCATCTCGGCAGATATGGACCATAGCGCCAGGAGCCTGAAGGCGCAGATGAAGTATGCAAACAAAATTGGGGCGAAAAACTGCGTGGTTATCGGCGAAAACGAGCTGGAGCAGGGGATCGCCAGAGTACGGAACATGGCAGAGAGCACGGAGACAGAGGTCTCCTTGGAGAATATTGCAGAAGCAGTCAGGGGATAAAGTATGAGCGAAGGATTGAATGGTTGGAAGAGAAGCGGGCTTTGCGGGGCATATTCCGCAAAAAATACAGGCGTGCAGGTGACGCTCATGGGCTGGGTGGACAGCCGCCGGGATTTAGGCGGGCTGATATTCGTCTGGCTGAGAGACAGGAGCGGCGTCATCCAGCTGGTCTTTGACGAAAGCGAAAAGACGGCCTTTTTTGAGAAGGCGGAGCGGCTCAGAAGCGAATTCGTCATTGCCGTAAAGGGTCAGATTGTGGCGAGAAGCGCCCAAAATGTGAATCAGGCCATTGCTACAGGCGAGATAGAGGTAAAGGTCAGCGATTTAAAAATTTTGAGCGAGGCAGAGACGCCCCCCTTTGAAATTGTGGAGAATTCCAACGTTAAAGAAGAGTTGCGGCTGAAATACAGGTATCTGGATTTGCGCAGGCCGGACATGCAGCGGAACCTGATGCTGCGCAACAAAATTGCCATGTCTGCAAGGCAGTATCTCTATGAAAACGGATTTATGGAGATTGAGACGCCCATGCTCCAGAAGAGCACGCCTGAGGGGGCCAGGGACTATCTGGTGCCATCCAGAATTCATCCGGGCAAATTTTACGCCCTGCCCCAGTCGCCTCAGATTTTCAAGCAGATTTTGATGGTGTCCGGCTTTGATAGGTATTACCAGATTACGAAATGCTTCCGGGACGAGGATTTAAGGGCAGACCGCCAGCCGGAATTTACCCAGATTGATATGGAGCTGTCCTTTGTAGAGGTGGACGACGTGATTGCCGTCAATGAAGGACTCCTGAAGCGCATGTTCCACGACGCGCTGGGAATCGAGATTGAGACGCCCTTCCGGCGCCTGACCTGGCGGGAGGCTATGGAGCGCTTTGGCAGCGACAAGCCGGATACTCGCTTCGGTCTGGAACTGAAGGACGTGAGCAGCATTGTGAAGGACTGCGGCTTCAAGGTATTTAAAGACGCAGTGGCAGGCGGCGGTAGCGTCCGCGGGATTAACGCGAAGGCAGCAGGCCTTTCCAGAAAGGAAATCGACGCCTTGGGTGAATTTGTAAAGACCTATGGGGCCAAGGGCTTGGCTTGGGTGAACATGAAGGCGGAGGGCATCAATTCGCCTATCGCCAAGTTCCTATCCGAGGAGGAGATGCGGGCGTTGGTCCAGGCAATGGGCGGCGAGACGGGAGACGTTCTCCTGTTTGTCGCGGATAGGGATAAGGTAGTGTTTGATGCTCTGGGCGCGCTGCGCCTGCACCTGGGCAAAAAGCTGGGCTTCATCGACGAGAGCCGGTTTGACCTGCTCTGGGTGACGGAGTTCCCGCAGTTTGAATACAGCGAGGAGGAAAATCGCTACGTAGCCATGCACCATCCCTTTACAGCCCCCATGGACGAGGATGTGGACTTGCTGGAAACTGCGCCGGAGAAGGTGCGGGCAAAGGCCTATGATATCGTGCTGAACGGCAATGAAATCGGCGGCGGCAGCATTAGAATTCACACGCCGGAGCTGCAGGAGCGCATGTTCCGCGCCCTGGGCTTTACTAAGGAGGACGCCTGGAGCCGCTTTGGCTTCATGATGGAGGCCTTTAAATACGGCACGCCGCCCCATGGCGGACTGGCCTATGGCCTGGACCGGCTGGCCATGCTCTTCGCAGGGCGGGAGAGCATCCGCGACGTCATTGCCTTCCCCAAGGTGCAGAATGCGTCGTGCCTCATGTCGGAGGCGCCGTCCTTTGTGGATGAGAAGCAGCTGGACGAGCTCTCCATTGCTGTAACCAGAAAAGAGGACGCATAATGCTGGAACGGGGTATTGTCAAGGCCATTAAGGGAGACCGGCTGATCGTCACCTTTAAGCGTTCCTCTGCCTGCGGCAGCTGCAAGGCCTGCGGTATGCTGAAGGATATGAGCGAGGTAGACGTAGATGTGGAGAATACCCAGGGAGCAGCCGTGGGGGACCGGGTATGTGTGGAATTTTCTGCGTCTAACTCTC
>DBGCIZ010000211.1:0-5000 GCA_048355355.1 Christensenellaceae bacterium
TGACGACTTCGCAAACCAGCTCGCTGTCCATAACCGCCGCTCCAACTATCTTCCTATGAGGCCTTTGAACTGGCTTTCTCCTTTTGAGTTCACTGTCCAATATGTTTGACAATCCTACACCTACTTGATAAAAAAATTTTTCTGGACTATAATGAAAGCGAAAATAGGTGAAATCTGCCGCCATTGCTGCGGCTAATTAATTTTTGCGAGGTTTTTAAAAGATGAAATTAGGAGTCGTAGGCCTGCCTAACGTGGGCAAGAGCACCCTTTTTAATGCATTAACCAGGGCCGGCGCGGCCAGCGCCAACTATCCCTTCTGCACCATAGAGCCTAATGTGGGCAAGGTGTCCGTGCCGGACAGTCGGCTGGACTATCTTGCAGGTATCTATTCCCCCGAAAAGTTCACCCCGGCCACCATCGAGTTTGTCGACATTGCCGGCCTTGTAAAAGGGGCCAGCAAGGGCGAGGGCCTGGGGAATAAATTTCTCTCCCACATTCGGGAGGTTGACGCCATCATCCAGGTGGTTCGCTGCTTTGAGGATGGCAACATCACCCATGTGGACGGCAGCGTCAATCCTATCCGTGACGTGGAGACCATTAACTTCGAGCTGATTTTCGCCGATATGGAAACCGTATCCAAGCGCCTTCAGCGTTCTGAAAAAATGGTGAAGACAGGGGAAAAGAAATATAAAATCGAGGCCGATGCCCTCCGCCGCCTTTACGACGGTCTGGAATCTGGCCTCCCCGCCAGAAGCATAGACCTCTCCGATGAGGAGCGGGAGTTGACCCGGGACTTATTCCTGCTGACGGAGAAGCCCATCATCTATGTGGCCAACATTGCGGAGGATGAGCTGGCTCAGCCTGCGGATAGCCTTCCCCTGGTGAAGCAGCTGATGGACTACACCGCCGCCCAGGGGGCCGAGGTCATGGTGGTCTCCGCCAAGGTGGAGGAGGAGCTCTCCCAGCTGGAGCCGGAGGAGAGGGATTTGTTCATCGAGGAGCTGAACATTGGGGAAAGCGGCCTCTCCAAGCTGATCAAAAAATCCTACGCCCTTCTGGGCCTCATCAGCTTTTTAACTGCAGGCCCCAAGGAGGTTCGCGCGTGGACCATTACCCGGGGCACAAAGGCGCCCCAGGCCGCCGGCAAAATCCATACGGATTTTGAGCGGGGCTTTATCAAAGCAGAGGTCATCGCCTTCGACGCTTTGAAGGAGCTGGGGGGAGACATAGTCGCCGCCAAGGAAAAAGGCCTGATCCGTCAGGAGGGCAAAGAATACGTCATGCAGGATGGCGACGTTGTGGTCTTTAAATTCAATGTTTGAGAAATGGAGGATATTGCAATGACTGAGCTACAAAAGCTGGGAAAAGCGTATTACTTAGACAAGGACATGAACTGTGCGGAGGCTACTCTTATGGCGGCCAACGAATATTATGGCCTGGGGCTGGATGAAAACGCCCTCCACACCATGGCTGGCTTTGGCGCCGGCATTGGCTGTGAGCACCTGTGCGGCGCGGTTACCGGTGCTGTCGCCGCCATCAGCGCCAAATTCGTAGACGGCCGCGCTCACAATACCCCTGGCCTGACGGACAAATGCGCCGCCTTTTTGCAGGAGTTTCGCGAGACCTATGGCAGTGAGCTTTGTAAGGACCTTCGCCAAATCAAAGAGGATAAGGGCATGCCCCAATGCTTCTGGACCGTCTCTTGCTCTCTGGAGCTGCTTGAAAAATACATGGAGGACGCTCCCGCAGCCCAGGGCAAATAGCCATCCGAAACAATGACATGCGAGGAGTGATACCATGATGAAAAAGTTATTCTGTGTTCTTTTTGCGGCCTGTTTTCTCTGCTGCGCAGCAGCCTGCGGCTCTGGGGAAGGCGCTGCGCCCTCTGATGTAGCCACATCGCCCAGCGCGGCCGCCACGCAAACCGCATCAGCCACGGCTGCCCCGTCCGTCTCTGCAACAGCCGCCATCGCTGCGCCCTCTGACGGGGAGCTCCAGGCGCTGCTGCCCTTCCTGGATAGCGTCATGCTCTGCCAGTCGGAGAATAGCTATCCCGCTCATGACTCCACGGACGCGGAGTACGTCTGGTCTCTGCTGTACTACTATTGCGTCAACTATGCAGACCGCGTTCCCACGGCCACAGAAAATGGCGACGGCACCCTTACAGTGCCCGCCGGCGATCTTGCCGCGCTTGCCTCGGTGTTTTTCTCCGGCCTGGAGGCGCTGCCGGCCCTGCCGGATGTCAGCTTTGCCTCCTATGACAAGGCTGCCGATGCATACGTTCTGATGCTTTCCGACCGTAGCGAGACGGAATCCGTCGTCACTGACGTTTCTGTAGACGAGGAACAGGGCTCCGTCCAGATCAAAGCTGAGCTCCGCTCCACCGTGCCGGAGGAGGATGATACGATTGTTTCCTATGTATTCCAGGTGGTGCCAACGGCTGATAGCCAAGCTTCGCCCTTTGCCATCGCTTCGGCAGAAATGCAGTAGCTTCACTATAGAAAAAGCCATCGTAAGGAAGCGATGGCTTTTTTATCGCGCTGCTGTCCCTCCCAGCCGCAAATTCCGGCAAACCAGATTGGCAATCACCCCAATTGCGAAGCCAAACCCAACGCCAAACAGAGTGAGCACAGGCAGATAGTAGAGAAATTCCACTGTCCCGCTCAGCAGAATCATCACCGCCAGCTGGCCCACGTTGCTCAGAAATCCGCCCAGGGCAGACACCCCTGCCAGCGTGAATTTGTTTGACCGATGCAACAGCACCATACCCAGCACACTCAGCGCCGTCCCCCCCAGGGAGAACCACAGCACCGTCACCGCTCCTGTGGCCAGGAAGGAGGCGCATGCCTTGATGGCGCCAATGATCGCCGCGCTGCCGCCGCCAAAATACTGTAGAGCCAGAACCACGGCAATATTGGCCAGCCCAATTTTAACGCCAGGCACGGCAAAATTCAGCATGGCGGTCAACGCATTCTCTAAAATAGACAGGGTGATGGCCACTGCCGCAAAAATCCCCATAAGGGCCAGCCTTTTAGCCTGCAACGATGTCCACCCCCTCTTCCCCGCTCTCTATGGCCACAACCACGCCGTTTGGCGCGCAGGCCAGCATGCCTCCCGCCTGCCCAATGGCTCCCATATGGACGCAGTCCTGATTGGGGCAGTCGGAGGACGCAAAAAACACCTCTCCATCCTGAATTTGAATCACATTATGATAGGCGCCGTCTACCTCCACCGTGTGCTCCTCCGTCAGGCTCCCCCGGTAGAGGATGTCGCCCCCTCGCCGCACCACGACCTGCCGGTTATCCCCATTGCCTCCCAAAAGGAACACGCCCAGGCAGCCAAGCGCCAACAGCACGGCAGCTAAAATGATGTCAGCCTTTTTCCACATAGCCTGCATTCCCCATCAACTCCGGCTCATAGGCGGCGACAAAGCCGCTGGAATAGGTAATCTCCCCCTGGTCGTTTAACAGCATGGCCTCTACGCCGTCTATGGATTCTACCAGCTCCATGCCCGCCTCCTCGCCCATGACGAACACCGCCGTGCTGAGCCCGTCCGCCAGGGTGGAGCTATCTGCCACAATGCAGACGGAAAGCAGCCCCGTCTCTGCTGGATATCCCGTCTCAGGGTCCAGAATATGGTGATACATTCTGCCATCCTGCTCAAAGCTCTGTTCGTAGGGGCCTGAGATGACCACTGCCTTATCCTCGACCGAGATGGAGCAAAAAGCGCTGTCTGCGCCGCCCTGCGGGTCCCGAATCCCCACACGGTAGCATGCGTCGTCGGGCCTCCGGCCAATGATGTACACGTTCCCCCCCAGGTTGATAATGCCGGATTCCACACCCTGCTCCCGCAGATATTCCTGGAGCCTGTCGGCCGCGTAGCCCTTGGCAATGCCGCCTAAATCCAAGGCCTGGCCCTGGCCTATTGTAACCGTGTTGCCCTCTAGCTCCACCTGGGCATAGTCTACCAGCCCCAGCTTTGCTGAAACCGTCTCCGGCGGGGGCACAATCCCCTCCTGAAAATCCCATTCCCGGGTGAGAATGCCCATGGTCGGGTCAAAGGCCCCGTCGGAAATCCGGCTGACCTCCAGCGCCTGTCCAATGAGATAGGCGGTGTCCTCCGCTACCGTGGTGCTTCCCTGCTGGTTAATGTTCCAGACGTCGCTCCCCTCCGTCCGCCAGGAGAGCCTTGCATCCAGTTCGTTCATCAGCTGCTCTGCCCCCTGCAGAGCCTCCTCGCTGCCATATACGTCCAGGGTACAAATCGTTCCCATGGAATAATAGGTGATGGTATTCTCCTCCTGCCGCTGGCATCCTCCCAGCAGCAGGCCTGACGCCAGCAGCATCACAGCGATTCGATTAACAGCCAGATTGCCACGCCTACGAAGGGTATTGCGAAAAGCAGCCTTTGTTGCCATTCCTTCATCCGTTCCTCCCATTTCTATTGTTTCCTATCGGCGCCGGTCCGCAGGGCAACGCCCCTGCCGCCGCGCTCTATTGGGGAATTTCCCCATACTCCACCTGCTCATAGCCGGATCCATCCAACGCTACCGCATAATAGGCCGGCTCTCCATCATAGCTATTTGTCTCTAGATTCAAAAACTCTCCGTAGCAATAGAGTGTGTCTCCCTCCATTGCCAGGATTGATTCGATTGCCGCATTGGGCGGCAGCACATGCCTGCGAACCCGGCTCCCCGTCACATCCTCGGCATCCACATCATAGATATTCACATTGCCGTCCCTCGTCAGTGTGTAAACCCTGCGCTGGTGATAATAGAACGGCGGGCTTGGCTTGCCAGACTCATTGGCAAAGCCCAAAATCTTTACATTGCCCGATGCCTCTGCCCGGTAGATGCCAAAGGTGCTGTCGTAATCCAGCGGAGAAACCCTGCCGAACAGAATGTCATCGTCCAGCTGCTCCAAATGCGTCTCCTGCCCCGCGGTATCCGGCGTTTCCTCCGTCCTTTGCGTCTGCGCCCGCGGTGCGTTCAGGTTCTGGC
>DBGCIZ010000212.1:0-2362 GCA_048355355.1 Christensenellaceae bacterium
TGCGGGAGATGGCAAGAGAATGAAGTCCTCCTTGCCGAAAATGCTCCACAGGGCGGCGGGAAAGCCGCTGGTGGAATGGGTTGTAGAGGCGGCGGAGCAGGCCCTGGGCGTGAAGCCCATCGTGGTATATGGGGCAGGAGGCAGCGCCGTGCCCGACTATCTGGGGGAGCGCTGCGTCTATGCCTTGCAGGCGGAGCGGAAGGGCTCCGGCCATGCCGTGATGATGGCGCGGGAGATGATGGCGGAATACGACTATGTGACGGTAATCGCCGGGGATATGCCATTGGTGGAGCCGTCCTCCATTCACAGGCTGGCCGAGCTGGCCGAGCAGGGGGAGTATGCGGCGCTGCTGCTGACGGGCAAGGTTGCCAATCCGGCAGGGTATGGCAGAATCCTGCGGGACGGCGCCGGCAGGGTAACCGGCATTGTGGAGGATAAGGACGCTACGCCGGAGCAGAGAGAAATAGACGAGATTAACCTCTCCTTCTACTGCTTCCAGACCAGGGCCCTGGCGGAGGCCCTAGATGAGATTACCCCTGCAAACGCCCAGGGGGAATACTATTTGACGGACGTCATCGGCATCATGCACCAAAAGGGCTTGCCGACGGGCGCGCTGGTTATAGACGACCCCAGCCAGTGCGAGGGGGTCAACAACCGGGCTCAGCTGGCCCAGGCAGCGGAGCGGCTCCGGGAACGCATCAATACGCGCCACATGATGAACGGCGTGACCATGCTGGACCCCAGGGCTACCTATGTAGACGATGGGGTGACCATTGGTGCGGATACCGTCATCTATCCAGGCGTAATCCTGGAGGGGAATACCGTGGTAGGAGAGGGCTGCACGCTATATCAGGGGAGCCGGATTGCAGATAGCGTGATTGAGGATGGCGCCACCATTCAAAACAGCGTGATAACGGAATCCCACGTGGGGAAGGGCACCCAGGTGGGCCCCTATGCCTATTTGCGGCCGGGCTCCAACATTGGGGCTGGCTGCCGCATTGGCGACTTTGTAGAGGTGAAAAACTCCAACATTGACGACGGCGCAAAGGTCTCCCATTTGACCTATGTGGGCGACGGAGATGTGGGCAAAAACGTCAACGTAGGCTGCGGCGTGGTGTTTGTCAACTACGACGGAAAGGAAAAGGCCCGCACCACCGTGGGGGACGATGCCTTTATCGGCTGCAACACAAACCTGATTTCGCCCGTGTCTGTGGGCAAGGGCGCCTATATTGCCGCCGGGGCCACCGTGACGAAGGACATCCCAGACGATGCCCTCTGTATTGCCCGGGCAAGGGAAATCATCAAGGATGGCTGGGGCCGGGGCCGCTACCAGGTCAAGAAGAAGTAGGGCGCTATGGATTACATCATTGCCGGCCTGGGAAATCCGGGCCTGAAATACAAAAATACGCGGCACAACATGGGCTTTATGGCAATCGACGCCCTGGCGAAAAGGGAGGGCGTCCGCTTTCGGAAAAAGCAGTTCCAGGGGATTACCGCAGAGTGCAGAATTGGCGGCAGGCAGGTGCTCCTGCTGAAGCCGCTGACCTTCATGAACCTGAGCGGCCAGTCTGTTGCGGCGGCTATGAAATACTATAAGTTGCCGCCGGAGAGGCTCGTTGTGTTATATGACGATATTGATCTGGCGGCAGGAAGCCTGCGCATCAAGGCAAAGGGCAGCGCAGGCACGCACAACGGCATGCGCTCCATTGTGGGGGCCATCCAGACAGAGGCGTTCCCGCGGGTGCGCATAGGAATTGGCAAGCCAGATAAGGCGCTGGTGGCCTATGTGCTGGGCAAGCCGGATAAGGATGCGCGGGGGGCCGTGCAGCAGGCGGTGGAGAACGGCGCGGAGGCCGTGCAGCTGCTCATTACCCAGGGCATAGAGGCAGCTCAGCAGAAATTTAACTGACGCCAGGGCAGAGAGCCTTTTGCAAAAAAAGCCTTGCACATCCCTGGGCAGAATGGTATAATCAACACAAGCGGACTTAGGGTCTGCCAGGAGGAACCTATGAGTGAACTGAGAAGAAACTTTAAGAGCTTTTTCGGCTTTAGCTTTAGTGGCTACGGCTATTTTTGGTTCTTTCGAAAAAGCGGCTTTTCAGCAGAAGGGGTTCAATAAGCATTGCTAAATTTTTGACCGCGCAGGCTGAAAAGCCTGGGCGGTTTTTTTATGAAAGGATGAAACCATGATTATCATTATGAAGCGGGACGCTGCAAAGGAGAGCGTCGACAAGCTGGTGCACGAGCTGCAGGACCAGGGCATGCAGGTGCAAAAGAACGAGGGCGTGGAGTGCACGGTGCTGGGCGTCATTGGGGACACAGAGCTGCTGGATAAGGACAGGCTCAGCATGCGCGACGGCGT
>DBGCIZ010000213.1:0-5142 GCA_048355355.1 Christensenellaceae bacterium
AAAAGCGGCCAAACAGAGGATGCTGCATCCTTTGAGCTAGAGGTTCCCGCCGATGCGGAAGAGGGCAATTATGAGGTAGTATTGACGGCGCAAGGCGGAGAGATGAGCTCTACGCTGACGTTGACCATCAAGGTGAGTGAGGAGGAACTGGGAAGCAGTTCCTTTACGACGGAGTACGCCGAACAGGAGGGCACGTCAGGTACCAGCTTTAGCTTTACCTCTACGATTCAAAATAATACGGCAAGCGAGCAATCCTATAGCCTGAGTGCAAGTGCTCCGTCGGGCTGGAATGTGACCTTCGCGGCCGATGGCACCCAGGTGGCCGCAGTAATAGTACCTGCCCGCAGCAGTCAGAGTATTACGATTAATGTGACGCCCTCTGAAAATGCAGATGCAGAGGAATACACAATTCCCATTTCAGCCACATCCGCTTCAGAAACGCTGAGCGATGAATTGAATATCACCATTACGGGAGTGTATGACATTAGCTTATCGACTACCAGCGGAGTTTTAAGTTTTGATGCCACGGCGAACCAGCAGAGCACGGTGCCTTTAATCATTACCAACAATGGGAATGTAGCTATAAGCAACCTGAATCTAAGTTCCTCGGCTCCGACAGATTGGACAGTAGAGTTTTCTCAATCTACGATTGAAACGTTAGAGGCTGGGGCAACGGTAGAGGTGACAGCGTACGTGACGCCTGCGCAGGATGCGCTGTCCGGCGACTATTCTCTGACACTTTCTGTGAACAGCGATGATACACTGGATAGTACGGAATTTCGCGCTACAGTCAAGACAGAGACGGGCTGGGGGATTGTAGGTATCCTGGTGATTCTGATAGCGGCCGCTGGCCTGTACTTCATGTTCCGAAAGTTCGGGAGGCGCTAAGTATGGGGAAGCCGATTATCGATGTGAAAAAGTTGACCAAGCAATATGGCGACGTAACTGCCGTCGACCATTTAACGCTTTCTGTGGAGGAAGGGGAGGTTTTCGGCCTTCTGGGGCCGAACGGAGCAGGAAAAACCACCACGACCTTAATGCTTCTGGGGTTGACGGAGCCCACGCAGGGGAAGGCGTTTATTGCGGGGCACGACTGTACGCGAGAGCCGATTGCAGTAAAGCAGCTGGTGGGTTATCTTCCAGACAATGTGGGGTTTTATCCGGATTTGACGGGAAGACAGAATCTCCGCTTCACAGGGAAGCTGAACGGCCTTTCAGATGAGGAGTGCGAGAACCGCATCGCCACGCTACTGAAACGGGTGGGGCTAGATGCTGCTGCAGACCGCAGGGCGGGAACGTATTCCCGCGGTATGCGCCAGCGTCTGGGGATTGCAGACGTACTGATGAAGGAGCCAAAGGTCATCATTATGGATGAGCCTACGCTGGGCATCGACCCGGAGGGTGTTCAGGAATTAATTGGGCTGATTCGGAGGCTATCCGTAGAGGATGGGCGCACAATTCTCATATCTTCTCATCAGCTATACCAAATTCAGCAAATTTGCGACCGAGTTGGCATCTTTGTAAAGGGAAGGCTCATTGCCTGCGGACCAATTCGTGAGTTGGGAAAACAGCTGCAAAACAGAGGACTTTATATTCTGGAAGTAAAGGCAGAGCCAATGGATAAGAGGCTGATGGAAATGCTGGGAACTCTGCCATATGTAAAAAAGCTCCACCAGGATGCGGACGATATGATATCGATAGAATCCTCGCAGGATATTCGCAGACAACTGACCTACATGCTGGCAGAAAACGGATATGATTTGGCCCTTCTTCGACAGAGAGGCGGCGATTTGGACGAGATTTATAAAAAGTTTTTTGAAAAGGCAGGTGAGCAGAATGACAGCGTCCAATCCGGCAGCAAAGCTAAGGGACTTCTTCGCTTCAAAAAACAAAAGCAGCAATAATCGCAGGGGAGGCCTGATAGCGCTATACCATAAGGAGCTGTCTGACCATCTGAACAGCAAGCGCTTTTATATCGTCTTTGGCCTGCTGCTGGTCGTCAGCGTGGCCAGCCTGGCAGGAGCGGTTTCGAGCCTGTTTGAAGCAGGCGAGGACAGCGAATTTGTCTTTCTTTCGCTGTTCACTACCAGCAGCAGCTCTATTTACTCCTTTGCTACATTTATTGCCTTTTTGGGTCCGTTGGCAGGTATTATTCTGGGCTTTGACGCGGTGAACAATGAGCGGTCCCAGGGCACGCTAAACCGACTGGCGGCGCAGCCCATCTACAGGGATAATATTATTAACGCAAAATTTCTGGCAGGGGCAACGATTATCTTTGTCATGGTATTCTGCCTTGGGCTTGTTTTCAGCGGTCTAGGACTGATTCTCATTGGCATTCCGCCCAGCGCTGAGGAGGTGCTGCGAGTGTTGTCCTTTTTACTACTCTCAGGGATTTACATCTCCTTTTGGCTGGCGCTTTCCATTATTTTTTCGGTGGTTTGCAGGCATGCGGCGACAGCGGCTCTGGCCGGGATTTCGATTTGGCTGTTTTTGAGCCTTTTTATGAGCCTGGTAGCCAGCGGTATTGCCAATGCTCTTTATCCCACGGAGGGCTTTGAAGGCCTGTTGAATACGGTAGACAATTATAATTTGAACCTAGCGCTAAATCGAATTTCCCCCTATTATCTGTTTAGCGAGGCGGCCAGCACAATTTTGAATCCCAGCGTTCGCTCCATTGGGGTTGTGACGATGTCCCAGATAGAGGGCGCAGTGGCAAGCTCACTGACTCTTGAGCAAAGCCTTTTGCTGATTTGGCCACATATCGTGGTAATGATAGCGCTAGTGATGGCGGATTTTGCGATTGCCTATGTAAAGTTCATGCGGCAGGAAATTCGCGCATAAGCGAGAGGCCGAATATCTGTCCAAGCCCATCCTGAAAGGAAACAGGATGGGCTTTTTGTAAAAGGCGGATAGACTAGACGGATAGGATGGAAAAGGTGACTACAGATGCTACCAAAGCGAAAAAGCGAGCAAGACCTATGTCGTGCTTCCCTGAAGCAGATACTGCTCTACGACGACGTGCTGCGGCGCATCATGGGAAACGCCGCGGATTTTATCCAGCAGGATGTCCACCGATTTTTGCACCATCAGGCGGCGGTTGGTCCCGGCACAGGTCAACTCCACGGGGAGAATAATATCCTGCTGCAGGCCGTCCAGGCTGGCGAGCATGATGTCCCGCGGGATTTGATAGCCCATGCTGCAAAGGGTATTGTAGGCCTCAAAGCCCATGATATCGCAAAAGGTCATAATGGCATCGTAATGGGAAAGTACGTCGGCCTGGGCCATGAGAAATTCCCGCGTTTTGCCATACTCCATGGAGCCCTCCACAATGGAGGGGGCAAGGGCATGCTCGTCCAGGGCGCGAAGGTAGCCCTTCTCCCGAGCTCGCGCGGAGGAAATGCTCTTTGTGACGTTTAGAAAGAGTATTGTTTTTGCGTTTTTGGCAATCAGGTGCTTTGCAACAAGATAGGCGCCCTGCTCATCGTCGGATATGACATAATCGGTTTCAAACTCGTCGAAGTACCGGCCGACTGTGATAAAAGGAATCCGTTGCTGCAAGAGCAGTTCTACCGCCTTGGTATCCTTTTGTATGGGAAACAGAAGAATGCCGTCCACATTCTTTTCCAACAGGGAACGGCAGACCTGATATTCCTGGGAGGGCTGCTCGTTGGTTGTGGCAAACAGGGCAAAGTAGCCATTTTGGCGGGCGTAATTTTCTGTATATTTGGCGATGGCCGAAAAAAAAGGATTGCGAAAATCCTGGATGCAGGCGGCAATCGTATGGGTAGAGCCGGTTCGCATACTGGTGGCTAGGGAATTGGGAATATACCCCAGCGCCTTTGCCGTCTCGCTGACCTTTTGCTGAAGAGCCTTGGAAATAGTAGGGCTCTTTTTTAATGCGCGGGATACGGTGGTAATGGAACAGTTGCAGATAGCGGCGATGTCCTTCAACGTTGGCTTTTTCTCCATAGTCTGCCGATGATTCTCCTCTCTGTGTTGCGAGCAAGCTTTCATACCATAATGATATTGATTCGGGATTTTACTGTCAATAGAAAAAAACAAAAGGCTGAAAAAAAGTCTTGACAGAGAGAAAACCATATGCTATTCTTTAGTCAAACGTTAAGCTTAACGTTAAGCTAATCGATAAACTAATGATATCCGACACGACAGATTGAAATGATAAAGCGGAGGTGCTCTATGACCGAGAGAGTGCAGCATTTAAAGGAGCATTTGGATACCCTCAGTGATGACGCTGTATTTGGGGAACGGGCCAGGCTGCTTTTAGAGGCAGAGGGTCAATGCCGAAATGCAGGGAATGGGGAAAAATATGTGCAATGCTTTGCCCATCTTTTAAAGCATATGACGGTTTTTATCCAGAGGGAGGAGCTGATTGTCGGCTCAATTCAAGAGGAATTGCTGGACGAAAATGGGGAAGCCCAGTTTGCAGCGCTTTGCGCTCGCTATAATTTTATGGCGACAGAGCTTTTTACTTTCGACCCTCTGAAAATTATAGAGATAACTGACCCAGACGAGCGCTTTGCGCCGGAGTGGTTTAATTCCTATGGACACTGCATCCCCGACTGGGAACGGGTATTGGGGCTGGGCTTTACAGGTATTGCCCAGGAGGCCCGCTCCCGGCTGGAGCAGGGGGGGCTGCTTCCAAAGCAGGAAGAATTTTTGATGAATGCTATCCAAGCCGCAGAGGCGGTCAACGCCTATATTGAGCGATATGCCATCCTGGCGGAAAAGGAGGCGGCAGATGCTACAGACGAAGCGGAGCGGCAGCGCCTTTGGCAGATTGGCCAGGTCTGCCAGCAACTGGCAACAGGGGGCGCCCGCACCTTTCGGGAGGCGGTCCAGCTGCTTTGGTTTGGCATGTTGATTTTGCAGGCGGTTTGCGGAGCGCGCGATTACGCCTATGGCAGGCTGGATCAATATCTTTATCCCTACTATGCGGCGGATGTGGACGCAGGCCGAATCACCCAGGAGGAAGCTCTGGAGCTTCTGGAGTGTATGTTTATCAAAACAAACGAGATTATCGGATATGGATGGGAGGCATACCGTCCCAAGCGCGTCCTCTGCGCCAACAGCTTGCAATACGTCATTTTGTCTGGTATGGACGAGGCGGGGCGGGACACGACC
>DBGCIZ010000214.1:0-5467 GCA_048355355.1 Christensenellaceae bacterium
GACAGCCGCCGAAGAGGCCGGCCTCTCTATCAACATGACCGGCAGCGGCAAGGTGGCCTATCAGTCTCCCTCTGAGGGGGCCGAGGTGCAGAAGGGGAGCATCATCGAGGTGGTGGGCGAAAACACCACTGCGCCGGACAACACAGTCCCCAACGTGGTGGGCAAGACCTTCTTCGACGCCTATGAGGCCCTGCGGGAGGCAGGGCTGCAGATGGAGCTGCAGGGCACGGATTCCGGCGACGGCACCGTGGCCACGCAGGAGCCTGCCGCCGGCACGGAGATTACCCCGGATTTGGAGAAGGTCGTGGTGACGGCGAACGGCGCAGGAAGCAAGGAGGATAACTCATCCTAAAGGGATGGCCCCCATAGATTCAGAAAATGAGGAGGTGCAGGCTTGTGCTGCTGAAGGAACTGGTTCAAAAAATCGACTGTCAAATCATTGGCGACGGGAATATCAATATTACAGGGCTGCAATACGACTCTAGAGCGGTGGAGCCGGGGGATTTGTTTTTCTGCATCAAGGGCTTTGCCGCAGATGGGCACAGGTTTGCCCCGGCCGCAGTGGAGAAGGGAGCCGTCTGCCTTGTGGTGACGGAGCGGCAGGAGATAGACGTTCCTCAGGTGCTGGTGGAGGACGACCGGGCGGCCATGGCGGAGATTTCCGCCGCTTTTTACGGTTACCCGGCAAAGGAGCTGCGGATGATTGGCGTCACCGGCACCAACGGCAAGACGTCTATCACCTATCTTTTGAAAAATATTCTCGAAAAAGAGGGAAGCAAGGTAGGCCTTCTGGGCACCATAGTCAATATGATAGGAGACCGGCCCATCCATACGGAGCGGACCACGCCGGAATCTATGGACTTGCAGCGGCTGCTCCGGCAGATGCGGGACGAGGGCGTGGATACGGTGGTCATGGAGGTCTCCTCCCATTCCCTGGTGCTGAAGCGGGTGCATGGCATCCCCTTTGCGGGGGCGGTGTTTACCAACCTGACCCAGGACCATCTGGACTTTCACGGCACCCTGGAAAATTACGCCGCGGCCAAGGCACTGCTGTTTCAGCATAGCGAAAACAGCGCCATCAATATAGACGATGCCTACGGCGAATACATGGCGAAGGCCGCCACGGGCAGCGTCGTGACCTACGGCGCCAAGGGCTTTGGGGACGTAAAGGCCCTGAATATTGACATGACGGTGGAGGGGAGCCGGTTCATCCTCCAGGCTCGGGGGGCGAAAATCCCCATCGTGGTCCGCATCCCCGGCATGTTCAGCGTGTATAACGCCCTGGCCGCCATCACCATTTCCCTGCAGCTGGGCATCGACCTGATTTGCATCAAGCAGGGCATCGAGGCGGTGGAGAACGTGCCCGGCCGGTTTCAGCGGCTGGATACCAGAGGCGGCGGCTATGCTATGGTGCTGGACTATGCCCACACGCCAGACAGCCTGGAAAACGCCCTCAAAACAGTGCGGGAGTTCGCCAGGGGCAGGGTGGTCTGCGTCTTTGGCTGCGGCGGCAACCGGGACAACACCAAGCGGCCCATCATGGGGGAAATCAGCGGCCGGCTGGCGGATTTCACCATCGTCACCTCCGATAACCCCCGGTTTGAGGAGCCCATGGCCATTATTGACGAAATTGTGCCCGGCGTTCAGCGGGGCGGCGGCAAATATGTGGTCATCGAAAACAGGCGCGAAGCCATCAAATACGCCCTGGAGCACGCCAAAAAGGATGACGTCATCCTGCTGGCGGGGAAGGGCCATGAGGATTACCAGGAGATTCGGGGCGTAAAGCACCCCTTTGACGAAAAAGTGGTCGTCAGCCAGCTGCTAGACGAGCTGGGAAGATAAAACGTTGCCAATCTTTCTGTGCCCATGTATAATAGGATGGTAAATGACTAGACGCAGGAAGAAGGAAAATGTATGAATACTCTGATTTTGTCCATTTTAATCGCCTTTGCTGTGGCGATTCTCATAGGGAAGCTGATGATACCCTTCCTGAGGCGGCTCAAGTTCGGCCAGCACGAGCGGACTGACGGCCCAAAGTCCCACCTGGTGAAGGAGGGGACGCCCACCATGGGAGGGATTTTCATCGTTCTGGGCGTGGCGGCGGCTATGCTGGTGTTCTTTGGCGAGATTTCCGTCTATGGCTGGGTGGCTCTGCTGGGGGCGCTGGCCTATTGCCTGATAGGCTTTATCGACGATTTGATTATCGTCCTGAAAAAGCGGAATCTGGGCCTGAGGCCGAAGCAAAAGCTGGTGGCCCAGTTTATTTTTGCCGTGCTCATCGCGGTCTGGGCCTATAACGACCCGCAGATTGGTTCTCGGCTGTACATCCCCTTTGCCGATACCTATTGGGATTTGGGGATTTTCTACATCCCCTTCACCATTTTCGTCATTATGGCGGTGACCAACTGCGTCAACCTGACCGACGGCCTGGACGGCCTGGCAGGCGGCGTCACCCTGGTGAACATGGGGACGTACACCATCCTGTTTTTCGCCATGGGGGCGGCGTACCTCTGGGCAAAGGACCTGATGATTTTTTCCGCAGCCATGACGGGCGGCATTCTGGGCTTTTTGCGGTATAACTCCTATCCCGCCAAGGTATTCATGGGGGATACGGGTGCGTTTTTCCTGGGGGGCGGCATCGCCATGATTGCCATCATCTCCCGGCTGCAGCTGCTCATCCCCATTATGGGCCTGATGTACGTGCTGTCTGGCCTGTCCTGCGTCCTGCAAGTGGCCAGCTACAAGCTGCGCAACAAGAAGCGGATTTTCAAAATGGCGCCGCTGCACCATCATTTTGAGCTGAGCGGCGTTCACGAGACGAAAATTGTTTCAACGTATATGATTGTCACGCTGGTGCTCTGCCTGCTGACGCTTCTGATGTTTCACTTTGGATAAGTAAGAGGAGAGGAAACCGATGGATTTTGCAAATAAACGGGTGATGGTGGTGGGCATGGCCAAAAGCGGCGTGTCCGCGGCCAGACTGCTTTTGAGGCTGGGGGCCAAGGTCATGCTTTACGACCAGAAGGACGCCTCCGCCTTTTCTCTCGGGGATTTGCTGGAGCAATGCGAAAGCTGGCTGGGCGGAGACCCGATGGCGGCGGTGGAGCGGGCAGACGCCCTGGTGCTGAGCCCGGGGGTGCCAACGCGGCTGGCCTTTATTCAGGAGGCCTATCAAAGAAAGCTGCCCGTGATTTCAGAGATTGAGCTGGGCTTTCAGGCGTCCCAGGCGGACTTTGTCTGCATCAGCGGCACCAACGGCAAGACCACGACCACGGCGCTCACCGGGGAGATTTTTAAAAATGCGGGGCGCAAGACCTATGTTCTCGGCAACATCGGTGTCCCCATTTGCGACATGGCCCTGGAGACGGAGCCGGGGGATACGGTGGTAGCAGAGGTGGCGGCCCTCCAGCTGGAGACGGTGGACACCTTTCACCCGAGAGCCGCAGCCCTGCTGAACCTGACTGTGGACCATATGGACCGCTTTGGCACCATGGAGTATTACACGGCCTGCAAAATGCGCATGTTTGAGAACCAGACGGCAGAGGATTTCGCCGTCATGAATTGGGACGACCCCCTGGTCCGCCAGGAGGCAGAAAAGGTGAAGGGCAGGCTCCTCCGGTTTAGCCGGACGCAGAAGGTGGACGAGGGCGCCTGGGTGGATGCCCAGGGCATTATCCACTTCTCTATGGGCGGGCAGGACGCCCAAATCTGCCATAGCGAGCAGGTGAGAATCCCCGGGGCGCATAATCTGGAAAACGCCCTGGCGGCGGTGTGCCTGGCGTCGGCCATGGGCATAGCGCCAAAGGACATCGCATATACATTAGGGACGTTCCCCGGCGTGGAGCATAGAATTGAGTTCGTCCGCACGGTGAACGGCGTGACCTTCATCAACGACTCCAAGGGCACCAACCCGGACGCCACTATCAAGGCCATTCAGGCGATGAAGTCCCCTACGGTGCTGATTCTGGGCGGCTTTGATAAGCACAGCGAATTTGGCCAGCTCTTTGCCGCCATGGACGATAAAATCCGGGGCGCCGTAGTCCTGGGGGAGACAAAGCCGAAAATCCTGGCAGCCGCCAGAGAGGCAGGCTTTGGCCCTGTGGAGGAGGCGGAGACCTTCCGGGAGGCGGTGCTGAAGGCGTACCGCATGGCCCCCAAAGGGGGGACGGTGCTGCTCTCGCCGGCCTGCGCCAGCTGGGATATGTTCCGGGATTTTGAGCAGCGGGGACAGGTTTTTAAGGAAATCGCCAACGAAATTTGCTAAGGGTGTGAGAATATGAGCGGCAAGGTAGTTTCCCTGGACAGCAGAAGGCCGTCTGCCAAGGCCCGGCCCAAGAGAGAGATACGGTATCGCAAGACCTTTGACTATGTCTTAATCGTGGTCATGGTGATTTTGCTGTGCATCGGGCTGGTCATGGTCTATAGCGCCAGCTACTATACTGGCGAGGTGCGGCAGCAGAACAGCGAGTCTGGCACCTCGGTAGGCAAGGACTACTATTTTGCCAAGCAGCTCATCTGTGTCGCCATCGGCGCCATTGGCATGCTGGCCATTATGTTTATGGATTACCATAGCTTTGTGGAGCTGCCCTGGCGTAAATACCGCTGGATGCAGCGGTTCCGGGCCATCCGGCCCTATTGGTTGGTGCTGGCCTTTGGCGCCGTCTGCCTGCTGCTGGTGTTTACCGGCCTGGGTACGGAGATTAACGGCTCTCGCCGGTGGATTAACCTGTTTGGCGTCAGCGTTCAGCCCTCGGAAATTTTGAAGCTGGCCATCATCATCTTCATGTCCTGCGCCATTGGCCGCTCGCCCTATAGCCTGAAGAGCATCAAGGGCCTTCTGCCCTATTTTCTCATGCTGGCCCTGCTGGCCGTGCCGATCTACTTGCAGCCAAACTTCAGCGCCATCCTCTGCATTGCGGCTCTGGTGGTGACCATGCTGATAGTGGGCGGGGCGCGCTGGCCCCATATCGCCCTGATTATCGGCATTATCGTTGTGGCGGCGGTGGTGTTTGTCGCCTCGGATGAATACCGGCTGAGGCGGATTCTGGCCGCGGGGGACGAAAACGACGAAAACCGCTGGCAAATTAACCAGTCCCTCTATTCCCTGGGCTCCGGCGGCCTTTTTGGCCGTGGCCTGGGCAACAGCATGCAGAAGCTGCTCTATCTGCCCATGGCGGAGTCGGACTTTATCTTCTCCATCCTCTGCGAGGAGCTGGGGCTGGTAGGCGGCGTGTTCGTGCTGCTGCTGTATGCCGTGTTTATCTGGCGGGGCTTTCTGGCCGCCATCAAGGCGCCGGATTTGACCGGCACACTGCTCTGCACAGGCGTCATCGCCATGGTGGCGCTGCAGGTGTTCCTCAATGTAGCCGTGACGGCAGACCTGATTCCCGTTACGGGCGTGGTGCTGCCCTTCCTGAGTTATGGCGGCTCGGGCGTCATCATCTTCATGTGCATGGCGGGGCTGGGG
>DBGCIZ010000215.1:0-2227 GCA_048355355.1 Christensenellaceae bacterium
GCCAGCTTAAATATTTTTCTACGTTTTTTATGAGCATTGACCGCTCTCTTTACTCTTGCCACTTTTGTATCCTCCTAAAATAACGAAATTTGAACGAATGACTTACTTGTAGGGAATCAGTTCCCGAACATTTCTCTGCTCTGCGGCGCTGATATAGGTTCCCTTTCTCAGATTTCTCTTTCTCTTCGTGCTCTTCTTGTTCAAAATATGGCTCTTATAAGCCTTTCCCCGCTTAATGAGGCCGGATTTCGTTACTCTGAATCTCTTAGCAGCTCCCCTGTGGGTCTTTATCTTCGGCATTTCATTGCCCTCCTCTCAATTATGCAGGCTTTCGTCTGCTTCTGTAATCGCACAAAAACACTCACGCGTCGCCGTGCGTTTTATACTAATTCTTTGGCGCAAGAATCATGAACATGCTGCGCCCCTCCATCTTAGCCGCCTTCTCCACGGTAGCATTATCTACCATTTTCAAAAAAGCTTCCATGACGGCCGCTCCCTGGTCTGTATGGCTCAGCTGTCTTCCCTTAAAGCGGATTGAAATCTTCACCTTGTCGCCGCTCTTCAAAAATTTAGACACATTCTTTGCCTTGACCTCCATATCGTGGGTGTCAATGGTAGCGGAAAGGCGCATCTCCTTCAGAGTCACCGTCTTTTGGTTCTTTTTGGCTTCCTTCTGCTTCTTGCCCTGCTCAAAGCGATATTTGCCATAGTCCATAATCTTACAAACCGGCGGCGTGGCCTTGGGCGAAATGTTCACCAAATCCAGATTAGCCGCCTCCGCCAGCGCCAGGGCCTTGCCAATCTCCATGACGCCAAGCTGATTGCCGTCCTCGCCGATTACTCTGACTTCTCTGTCCCGAATTTGCTCGTTGATGAGCAGCTCATTAGCGATAGAAAACCCCTCCTAACATGTCTATATAAGACAAAAAATGCGAGCAAAACTACCCGCATAAATAACCTAGCCTATAAACCGAATCGATACGATAACCATTCGGTGAGAAACGGGCAGTTTCTTCTTGATTTACTTTGTTAGTTTAGCATACTGCCCGTTCCTTGTCAAGCCCCAACTAAGAAAGTTTTGTTCCGCATTTTGCGCAAAATTCAGCCTTTGCGCCGCACTCCGCCTTGCATGCCGGGCAGACCTTCACGCCCCGCAGCTCTGCCGAACGAGCTTGCAGCTCCTTAATCTTTTCCTGGCACTCCCGGATGGTATCCAGCTGCGGCTGTAGCTCCGCCTTGCTGATGGTGTCTCCCTCACTTTGGTAGACGCTCTCACCAATCGCCTTATAGGCCGCCGTAATTTGGTCCCGCAGATTTCCGATGTTGCTGTTGATTTTCACCACCTCAACCTGCTCTTCTGCCGTCTTCTTCACGGTCTCTGCCGTGTCCTTAAACATCTTAAAGAATTTATTATTTCCTTTTTCCGCCATGGCTCTATACCTCTCTATCCTATTCGCGAAAAGGGGATACCGCGCCATTGCTGGCGCGGCTTTTTCAACCTCTTTATATATAATAGAACAAAACGGAAAATATATCAACTCTATTTTACTGCATAAATTCCGTCGGATCCTGATGCACACCATCCACCGTATATTCAAAGTGAATGTGGGGCCCCGCGCTGGCTTCAAAGCCTGGGGTACCGCAGGTGCCGATGGCTTGACCCGCGTTGATTTTATCGCCCGTTTCCACGGCGACGTCGCTCAGCCCTGCGTATAGGGTCGTAGCATCGCCGGAGTGCTCGACGACTACAACGTTGCCCCTGCTGCTGTCAAAATAAGCCTCGCTCACCGTCCCCGCCAGGGCCGCTGTTACCTCTGCGCCTTCGTCTGCCGCAATGTCAATGCCATTGTGCGTCATCCACATATTTAGCGTCTCATGGAACACCAGGGTATCTCCCGAAAATTCCTTGATAATCGTCCCCTCGACTGGCATCGTCAATGTGGCTGCCGCCTGCCTGTTTCCTGCGCTTCCGCTGGACTGCCCGGAGGATGCCGAGGGCGACGCAGAGGGTGTCGCGCTGGGCGAGGGCGATGGAGACGGTGAGGGCGAGGGAGATGGTGATGGACTTCTTGTCGCGCTTAGCTCCTCTTCCAGGTTAGGCGCCTCCTGCTTTTGGACATTCTGCCCCTCCTCTGCGCCATTGCCCCCGGTGGAGACAGCCAGATAAGCCAAGGTTCCTACGACGGCGATGCAAACTGCAACCGTAATATATAACCCGTTTTTCCTG
>DBGCIZ010000216.1:0-3271 GCA_048355355.1 Christensenellaceae bacterium
CAGGGCAGCCCACCAACGCCATTTACGGCTTTTTCACCATGTTTTTCAGCGTGGTGGAGCAATACGAGCCGGATTATATTGGCGTGGCCTTTGATAAAAAGGAAAAGACCTTCCGGCACAAGCTGTTTGCCGAATATAAGGCCGGGCGGAGAAAGACGCCGGAGGAGCTGATTACCCAGTTTCCCATCCTGAAAGAGGCGTTGACAGACCTGGGCATCCGCATTATCGAGCAGGCGGGCTTTGAGGCGGATGATATTTTAGGCACCATGGCAAAGCGCGCCGCGGCAGAGGGGATCTATTCCTATCTTGTGACGGGGGATAAGGACGCGTTTCAGCTGATTTCCGGCCAGACGGAGGTTCTTTTCACCCGCAAGGGCGTCAGCGAAATAGAGACCTTCGACCAGGCCCACCTGAAGGAGGTCTATGGCCTGGCGCCAAGCCAGATTATCGATTTAAAGAGCCTGATGGGAGACGCTTCGGATAATATTCCTGGCGTGCCAGGGATTGGGGAAAAGACGGCGCTGAAGCTGCTGGCAGAGCACCCCACTCTGGAGGCGGTCTACGAGGACTTGCTCCAAATGCCCAAAAACAAGTTGCGGGAAAAGCTGGAGCTGAACCAGGAGCAGGCAGAACTCTCCAAACGGCTGGCCACCATTGACGTAGACAGCCCCATTGACGAGCAGCTGGAGAATTTGGCCTTCCCCGGCTTTCAGGAGGATGCGCTGCGCAGGGTGCTGAGCCGGCTGGAATTCTATTCCCTGCTGAAGCGGAAGGGAATCGGCCAGGAGGAGCCCGCCGCCCAGGCAGAGGAGGTGGAGGTGGCCTCCAGAGAACAGCTGAAGGAAATTCTCGCCGGGATACAGGGGGCCGTCGCTCTGCATATGACGGAGGACGCCATTTATTTTGCAGACAACCCGAAGAGGGAGTTTAAAATCCCCACGGTGATTTCCCTGCTGGATGCCGGATTTTCCGAGGAGGAGGCCTTGCAGGAGCTGGCGCCGCTGCTGGAGCGGCCGGGCAACATTGTTCACAACGGAAAGGCGCTGATGCACGCGGCCAGACAATGGGACGTCGCCATGAATTCGGACCTTTACGACGTGATGATTGGGGAATACGTGCTGAACCCGACGGCCAGAAACTACTCGGTAGAGAAGCTTTGCGAGCGATACGGCCAGAGGGGGCATGCGGCCTGCCTCTTTACCATTGCAGAAAAGCAGCGGGCGGAAATTGAGAAAAAGGGTCTCACAAAAATCATGTATGAAATTGAGCTGCCCCTGATGGGCGTCATGTTCGCCATGGAGGTAGAGGGCTTTAAAATAGACGTAGAGGAGCTGAAGGCGCTTTCCGTCTCCTATGAGGAAAGCATCCGGCGGCTGGAGGAGGAAATCCACTCCCTGACGGGCAACGACCACTTTAATATTGCGTCAACCAAGCAACTGGGGACGGTCCTCTTTGAAGAGCTGGGGCTGCCGGCCGTGAAACGAACTAAGACGGGCTATTCCACAGATATTGAGGTGTTGGAAAAGCTTTACGACCGACATCCCGTCATCCCGGCGCTCATCGAATACCGGCAGCAGACCAAGATTAAGAGCACCTATCTGGACGGCCTGCTGGCGTTGGTCAACCCGTCCACTGGGAAGGTGCACACTACCTTTAACCAGGTGGCCACAGCCACGGGGCGCATCTCCAGCACGGAGCCAAATTTGCAGAATATCCCCGTCCGTTCGCCAATCAGCCGGGAAATCCGCAGGGCGTTTATCCCCCGGGGAGAGGACAGGGTGCTGGTTGCGGCAGACTATTCTCAGATAGAGCTGCGCGTGCTGGCCCATATTGCCGACGATAGGCACATGAAGGATGCCTTTTTAAAGGATGAGGATATTCACCGGCGAACGGCCGCCGAGGTTCTGGGTATTCCCCAGGAGTTTGTCACGCCGGAGATGCGCAGCAACGCCAAGGCGGTCAATTTTGGCATTGTCTACGGCATTAGCGACTTTGGCCTGGCCAAGAGCCTGGGCATCCCCAAATATCAGGCGGCGGAATATATCCGTAAATATCTGGAGGAGTTCTCCGGCGTTCGCCGCTATATGGAGGAAATTGTGGAGAAGGCCAAGCGGGATGGCTATGTCAAAACCATGTGGGGGAGAATCCGCTATATTGACGAGCTAAAGTCCCCCAATTATAATACCCGCTCCTTTGGGGAACGGGCCGCCCTCAACACCCCGATTCAGGGAACGGCGGCGGATATCATTAAGGCGGCCATGATTGGTGTGTATCGCCGGTTGGCGAAGGAGGGCTTGGGCTCCAAGCTTATCTTGCAGGTTCACGACGAGCTGATTGTCGACGCATATGCCAGCGAGCTGGAGCCAGTGAAGGAAATTTTGAAGGATACGATGGAAAATGTGTGCCAGCTGTCCGTCCCCCTGAAGGTCAACGTCGCCTGGGGAAAAACCTGGGAGGAGGCCAAATAGTATGCGTATATTGGGCGTTACCGGCGGGATCGGCGCGGGGAAGTCTACCGTTTCCGGGCTGTTGCAGAGAAACTACGGCGCAGAGATTATCGACACAGATAAAATCAGCCGGAAGATTTACGAAATTGGCGCGCCAGCCTATGAAAAAGTGTTAGCCCAGTTTGGGCGGGAATATTTGCGGGAAGATGGCTCTATAGACCGCAAAAAGCTGGCAGGCCTGGTCTTTACGGACGAAGAGGCGCTAAAGCGGCTTAACGCCATTGCCCATCCGGCAATTCAGGAGGAGGTAGAGCGGCGCCTGGCCCAGGCAAAGGGGCTTGCCGTTGTAGACGGCGCGCTGCTCATTGAGGCAGGCTTTTACCGGCTGGTCGACAAGCTGTTGCTGGTTACGGCGGATATGGAAGTGCGCCTTGCCCGCATAATGCAGCGGGATGGCTGCACCAGGCAGCAGGCCCTGGACCGCGTAGCAAGCCAGATGCCAGACGAGGAAAAAAAGCGCTATGCGGATATAGTGCTGGATAATTCTCTTGGGATGGACGCGCTGGAACGGCGGCTGGCCGCAGCCATGGAGGAATTGGAGGAAAGATGAGCAAGGCAAAAAAGGCGGTCACGATTTTGCTGATTGTCCTGATTGTATTAATGCTGATAGTTGTGGGCGGGTATCTTTTGATTCAGGCCAGATATCCGATGGAGTATCGGGAGCTGATATGGACGGCGGCAGAGAAGTACGATTTAGACCCCTATCTGGTCTGCGCAGTTATCTGGACGGAGAGCCGCTTTGACGCGGATTCTGTCTCGTCAGC
>DBGCIZ010000217.1:0-6203 GCA_048355355.1 Christensenellaceae bacterium
GGAGGGAGGCGTTGGCGCAATTTTGACCTCGTCTGGCCAGGCGGCTTCGTTTTTTGCCATCTTCAACATCTGCGGAGCAGGGGACCATATCGTCAGCGCTTCGGCCATCTACGGAGGAACGCTGAACCTGTTTTCCGTCACCCTGAAAAAGATGGGGATTGACGTCACCTTTGTAGATCCGGACGCCAGCGAGGAAGAGCTGCGAAAGGCATTCCGCCCCAACACAAAGGCGGTTTTTGCGGAGAGCATCTCTAACCCGGCCCTGATTGTTTTGGACTTTGAAAAGTTCGCCAAGGTAGCCCATGAAAACGGCGTGCCGCTGATTGTGGACAACACCTTCCCCACGCCGGTGAATTGCAGGCCCTTTGAATTCGGGGCGGATATTGTCACCCACTCTACCACGAAATATATGGACGGACACGCGACCAGCGTTGGCGGCGTCATTGTAGATAGCGGCAATTTTGACTGGGAAGCATCCGGGAAGTTCCCGGGGCTGGTGGAGCCGGATGAATCCTACCACGGGCTGAGCTATACAAAGTCCTTTGGGAAGATGGCCTATATTACAAAGGCCACGGCGCAGCTCATGCGGGACCTGGGCGCGATTCCATCGCCTCACAATGCATTTTTGCTGAATATCGGCCTGGAGACCCTGTTCCTCAGGATGGAGCGGCATTGCGAAAACGCGAAGAAGGTGGCGCAATGGCTGGAGAGCAACCCAAAAGTAGCCTGGGTCAACTATCCTGAGCTGCCGGGCAACAAGTACTATCCTCTGGTGCAAAAATATATGCCCAAGGGAACCTGCGGCGTGATTTCCTTTGGCATCAAGGGAGGCAGAGAGGCAGCGACCCGGTTTATGGATAGCCTGAAGATGGCGGCAATCGTCACCCACGTAGCAGACGCAAGGACCTGCGTGCTGCATCCCGCCAGCACGACGCATCGCCAGCTGACAGACGAGCAGCTTGTGGCCGCAGGGGTAGGGCCGGACATGCTTCGCCTGTCTGTGGGCATCGAATATATTGACGATATTATCGCAGATTTAGAGCAGGCAATGCAATAGGGAGAAGATTGCGCCTTTGCAGCAAAATGGCCGGCAGGCGCGCAGCTTGCCAGCGGAACAGAAAATAAGGGTGGGCAGCTTGTTACGCTGCCCACCCTTTTGCTTGCAAAAGACAGCCGCCCAGCGAGACGGCATACCTGCGGCACGATTCCCCTGCTAGGAGCGAATCAGGGTGATTTTGGTTCCCTGAGGAATCAAACCGTCCATTTCGTCGCCCAGGGTAATAGCGCTTTGCTTGACAGCAAATTTTTTGGCCAAATCCCAGACGGTTTCTGTGCCGTCGGTATAATAGACGATAATGCGGGGCTGCACATCTGGCAAGGGGTCGCCAACTTCGGCAGCAGCCACCGCCATGGAACCCTTGCCGTCGGCAGCGGCGGCGAATAGCTCCAGAGAGCACTTGACCTCCAGCTCTCTGCCGGTGCCCTCTACGTTGACATTTTCCAGGAAGGCTCGGAGGAATACCTTCTGCCCATCCTTCAAATCCTCTGGGGTGGCGTCTGTATCGAAGGGGAGGGATGTGTGAATACACTGGATTCCCATTTCCGCAGTCGTATAGCAGAGCTGAAGATGAATAATCCCCTCCGCTGTCACCCGGCCGGCGCTTTGCTTCACGGCGGTCAGCTCTACAGAGCCGCAGGCAAACAGGGGCCTGGAGACCTGAGGCGCGCCCTCGGGAACGGTCATCCCAAGACGGACGATGCGCTTTAGGCAGCCCAGGGTGGTGAGCACGCTGCTGCCAATGGGTCGGCTGCTGAGAGCTACCTGATGGGTGGTGGAATACAAATCCTGGACGAAGGAGAGGTTTTTGCTGCCAAAGGCGGCGCACTCCAGCTCCAGCGTAGCAGAGATAGAGACCAGGTCGCCGTCATCCTCCATCAGGCTGGCGGAAAGCTGCTCCAGCTGAGCAGAGGCATAAATGCAGTCCCCGGGGGCGCAGTCGGCCATGCTGACAATTTCGCCGAAGGGGAAGGTCTCGCTGAGGCACTGAAGGGGTGCGTTCTTATCTGCGCTGAGGTAGACGAGTATCACGCGCAGATCCCCTTCTACGACAACCTTATCCGCCTCTGTGTTGGTGCTCTTGACCACGGCATAGGCCCGGGCAAACAGAACAGATTGGGCCGGAGGCATGTTCTGCGGAATGCGCAGGTCGTTTTTTAAATAGGAGCGGACGGATTTGGAGGAGCGGACATAGGGAAAGGCATCCGTCGCCAGGGATGTTTCCACGTCCTTCAACCCCGTATCCCAGGCCAGAATGTCGTCCTCCTTATTGGCAAGGGCGGTAATGTCTAAATGCAGCCAGGTGCGCAGGCTAATGGTTGAGGAATCGGTGAGGTGAAATTCCACATCCCCTGTAAACACCTGGCAATAGACGGCCATATAATCGGCAATTCCATCCACAGCCATAGAATGGGTAAAGTGGGTTTCGGAATCAAAGGGGACAAATTCCCCATCCTGGTCCACATACAGAATGGATAGACGAAGCCGCCCAGTGATGAGCACCTTGCCGTCGGAAACTTCCGGCTGCTCGGCTTCGGCAGTCCCTGATACGCCGACCACTGAGGCAATGGGCGGGAAGGTGTCCGGAAGCTTGATAGACCCTTCGACAACTACCTCCTTGCCTCGTTCCCAGATGCTGTTGCCAGTTGTGACGGTTTGTTTCAGTATATCCATTGATTAAAATTCCTTTCTCAGAATAGAATTGCTCTCTCTAGATAATACATATAACGCGGCGGACGAAATCATGCCAAAAAGAAAAAATAAAATAGATTACCGATTGCATAAGGGAGAAGGAAGTGGGACCCAGCCCAGCGGGAAAAAGGCTGGCAGCATCGTTATCCCTTTGTTCATAGTTTATTTACACCAAAAACAATCCCTTTTTGCTATAATTTTGTTAGCGAAAAAGCGGGAAATTCTGCTGGAGAAGGAGGTGCCCCTGTGGTTGAACTGAAGGACGTCGTTAAAACATATGGAAACCGAGTTGCAATCGACCATGTTTCCCTGCTGGTGAACCGGGGGAGCACCTTTGCCATATTGGGTCAGCCCGGCGCAGGGAAGAGCACGCTGCTGGGCGCCGTTGCAGGAACGGTAAGATGCAACGCAGGGCAAATTCTCATTAACGGGACAGAGGTGACGAGGCGCTCTAAAAATGCGCGGCGGCACGTAGGCTTTATGCCCGAGGGAGCGCCCCTCTACGGGGAACTGACTGTGGGAGAATTTTTGCGGTTCTCCTGCGGGCTGAAGGGCGTGAAGGGAAACGAGGCCAGGGACCAGGTAGGCAGACTGATGGAGACGACCAAACTGGGCCCGGCGGAGGGAAAGCTGATAAAATATCTGCCAAAGGGAATGCGCAATAAAGTTGCCTTGGCAGGAGCCCTGGCGGGAGACCCAAAGCTGCTGCTGCTGGATCAGCCTACCTTTGGGGCGGACCCAATTTCCGCCAGAGAAATTCGCTCTATCATCAAGGATGCCTCGGCAGATAAGACCGTCATCGTGACGGCCGAGGCGCTGCGGGACGTTGCGGATATTTGCCGGTATGCCGTGGTGCTAAACGAGGGAAAAGCGGTTTCCACCGGGGCGGTGGCGGCCATGCGCTCCTCTGTTGCGGCGGTGGACCGGGTGCGGCTCACAGTGATGGCGGGAAAGGATACCCTTCTGGCCATGAAGCAGTCCATTCCCCAGATGGAGGATCTGGAAATTTTATCGGAGACGCTGGACGGCGTGACAGACGTCATGGTCGAGGCGTCGCCCCAGGTGGACATCCGCCGGCTCATTTGGGAATACTCCGCAAAGACAAATATGCCTATTTTGGAGATGAAACGGGTGGTGGTTTCAGCCGACGACGTGCTGCTGCGGCTGACGGGCAACCGAGGTGGCGCTAAATGAGAGCGATTTTTTACAAGGATGTCAGGCTGCAGTTTGTAAGCTTTAAAACCTATTTTTTTATGGCAGCGTTTACGATTTGCATCGGCGTGGACTGCGCGTCCTCCTTTTTGTTTGGCATTGGGACGGACGACGGAACCCTGTTTCCCTCTATGACGGGAGCGTTGCTCTTTGTGTTCCCCATTTTAACCATGAACAGCTTTGTAGATGAGCACAACGCAGGAACCTATACCCTGTTGACAGGCAGCCCGGTCTCCAGCCTGGAGATTGTCCAGGGGAAAATGGCGGCCTGCATGACCGTGTTTACCATGACGGTTCTGATTGCGTTTCTGACGCCTTTTATCGTGCTGCTGGTCTCGGGCGGGGCGGTGCTGCGGCTGCTTTCGGCGGCGCTGGGCATTTGGCTCCTGGGAGGGGGCTTCATTGCCCTTGGAATCTTTATCTCCTCCATGGTGGAGAGAAGCTTCCATAGCTGGCTGTTTACGGCGGCGGCAATCTGCGTATTCCGGCTGATTTCTATGATTATTCCCTTTACGTCAGAGGGGCTGATGAAGGGAATCATTTCGACGTTGGGGGTTTTCAACAGCTTTGCTTCGTTTGAGATGGGGATTGTGAGTCTTTCTAATGTGGTATATCTGATTTCCTTTGCGCTGTTCTGCGCCTTTATGACGTGCAAGGTAATCGAGAAGCGCAAGTGGGGCAGAGGTGACGAGATATGAAACAGGGAAAGACGACAATCTCTAAGCTGAAAAAATATTCGGTATTTTCCATTCTCGTCTTTTTGGCGGTTTTAATTTGTGTGAATCTGGGGGCGAGTTGGCTAGAGAACCAGGCGGGGCTGAGGGCGGATATGACGGACAATCAGCTCTACAGCCTGTCTGGCGATACGAAGCGGGAGCTGGACCAGCTGGATCAGACCATTGATATTTACTCCGTATCCATGCCATATGGAGAAAATGAGATGATTCAGGCTGTGCTATCGGCCTATGGGGCGGCGAGCGACCAAATTGCGCTCCATATCATCCACCCGAATATGAGCCAGAGGACTCTGGAGGAGCTGGGCCTCAGCAGCGACAGCATGGCGCAGGGTAATTTTGTGGTCGTGACAAATGGGGACAGGAGCCGCTATCGCGTTATCTATGAAGAGGATATGTTCCTGCAGGATTCCAGTGGCGAAAATATCTCTCTGCGGGCAGAGATGAAGGTGACCTCGGCAATTCGCTATGTCTCCACAGGCGTGGTGCAAAAAATCAAGCTCCTCGCTGGCCATATGGAGACGCCCACCACCCAGCTGACGGAACTTCTGAATCTGCTGGATATGACCAATTCCCAGGTGGAGTTGTGCCAACTAGCTGATGACAATGCGACGCTGGACCCGCAGAACGATATTCTTTTAGCCATTGCACCAAAGACGGATTTGGAAGAGGCAGAGTATGAAAAGCTTTCCGAATTTTTGGCCCAGGGGGGAAACGCCATCTTTATGATGTCCCGGGCGGAGACGGACGAGACCTCCTCGGCCACCAAAATTTATCTGAACGATATGGATAGATTTAACCATATATTTGCCCGGTATGGCATTCAGCTCAACCAGGATATGATTATGTCCAGCGACTTGAATGCGGTTAGCATTGACGCAGCTACCATTAGCATGGTCATTGCGGACCATCCCATTTGCGAGGGAATTGACGAGACGGTGGTTTTGAGTCAATGCAGTTCTCTGAACGTGACAGATGGCGCAGAGATTATTCTAAGCACATCAGAGCAGAGCTACGCCAAGCAGCTTTCAGCGGATATTACGACACTGAAAAAGGAGGCTGGCGACGCAGAGGGCCCCTTTGGCGTGGTAGCCGTGGGGAGAGACGAGGAAGCAGACTCTACCATCGTGGTCTATTCGTCGGCGTCGCTGGTGCAGGATGGGGCGCTGGCGCTGGAGGGCAACAAAAAGCTGCTGCTGAACACGGTAGACTACGCCTGGGAGCGGGACGACAGCCTGGATATCGCCAATAAGGAGCTGGGCGACACCTGGGATATGGACATCCAGAGAACAGTGGTTGCGGCGGTTTGCATCGCGTTTATCCCCCTGTTGGCAGTTGCCGCGGGAATATGGATTATTACGGGAAGAAACAAAAAGAGAAGCTAGGGGAGCGCAATGCGTTCCCTTTTTTTCGAGCCTCCTGCTTCAGCTCATAGGCCGCGAGGGAGGGAAAAAGCCTACCTATCTTTCAGCGAAAAAAGGATGAAAATATAGGAAAGCCTCTGTTTC
>DBGCIZ010000218.1:0-1571 GCA_048355355.1 Christensenellaceae bacterium
AGAACCAGCGGGCCCGCGGCCTTGGCCGTCTCCTCCTCCCGTTCCAGCAGCGTCGCCATGAGCATGGCACCCATGCCCGCCATGACGATGCAATCCGCCTCTCCCCTTTTGAGGACGGAGAGGCCGTCTCCCGCCCGGGTCTCCAGCCGGCCCTCCAAGCCCAGCTCCCTGCCCAGGCGCACCGCCTTTTCCAGAGAGGGACGGCTGATATCCGCCGCGATGACCCGCTCCGCCCGGCCGGACAGCAGCAGCTCCGCCGAGAGCCTGCCATGGTCGCAGCCAATGTCCGCCGCTGTCCCGCAGGGCTCTACCCATTCTAAAATCGCCTGAAGCCTTTGGCTCAGCCTCATGTCTCTCCTCCTAGTAAATCATCCCGACCATGACCAGATTGGCCGTCAGCGCCGCCAGCAGCACTGTCTCTGTGGCAGTAATCGCCCAATCCACCCAGCGCTTCTCCGCCCGGAGGCCCATCTCCATAATGCAGGGCAGCATGGCCATCAGATACCGGGGCGCGCTGAGCAGCCAGGTTGCAGAGATGGAATACACCAGCACCGGGAAGGAAAAGAAGGAATACATGGCCCGCCGCTTTGCGGAGAGAATCAGCATAACCATTCCCCAGAAAATAAAGACCAGCTGGGGCAGCCAAAGGGCGATGGAGTGAAGCAGGTCGTAGGTTTGCAGGTTGTCCATCAGCAGATTCAGCGTATTCCAGAAGAAGGTGAGCCCCTGAGACCAGTTCAACTGCTGATAGTACTGGAATTTGAAAAAGTCGCCAAATACGATATAGTTAATCAGCAGATAGGCAATGGTCCCCAAAGGAATGATGAGGGCGGGCAGCGATTTTTTCACCCACCTGCCAAACAGCTTTTTCTGAAAGCCCTCCTGAAAGGTCCTCTGGTATGCCTCCATAATCAGGGGCAGCACCAAAACCACGCCTACGCTTCTGGTAAAGGCGGCCAGAGCGCCCAGAATGCCTGCCAGCAGCATTTTCCCCTGCCTGAGATAGTATAAAAACATGGCGGAGAGCATCAAAAACAGCCCCTCCGACATGGGCAACATGGCGAAGAAGATGGTGGGGAACAGCATCAGGTATTTCAGCGTCCGCTTGGCCTGCCGCTCTCCAAAGTCAGCCCGAACCAGCTTGAAGAGATAAAATCCCGCCACCACCAGGTATGCCATGGAAAGCAGGCTGCCCGTCCAGAAATACTCCCCCGTGATGGCGCCCAGCGCCCCCAGAGTATAGGGATACAGGGGCAGGAACACAATCCACATGGCGTGCTCCCCTGTGGAGACGTAGCCCTCCCTTGCAATGTCCATATAGTGGGGAATATCTGTGGCGCGAATCCAGGTGTTGGGGTCAAAGGCGTCCAACCCGCCGGAGGCAATATGACCCACCACCATGGTAAACAGCTTGACGCCCACCACCCAGACCGCGCAGCGGAGCAGAATCTGCCCGTTGGACAGGCCGCCGCGGTTCAAATCCAAATCCATGGGGACCTTTCTATTCAGGGAACGAACCGCCAACACTAAAAAAATGGCGATTAAGATGACACCAATCGCAGATACAAGAT
>DBGCIZ010000219.1:0-3329 GCA_048355355.1 Christensenellaceae bacterium
TGCTCATGAAGGATATGGTCTCCTCTCGTCAAGTTGTTGTCTGCAACTCCAACTATAACCGATGAGGCCTTATCCTTCATCCTTTTTTTCATTTGTCCAATATCTATTGTACTCCTACACCAGAAAAATTTTTTTATCAAGTAGGCGAGTTGTATCTTGCGGGGATAATTGCTATAATAAAACGAATGAAAATTTTTGAAATGACGGAGGTCTATCATGGGAATACTGGAAGCCATCGTCCTGGGCATTGTGCAGGGTTTTACCGAGTTTTTGCCCGTATCCAGCAGCGGCCATCTGGTGCTGTTCCAAAATATTTTTGGAATTGAGGGGGATCTGCTGTTTTTTGACACTATGCTTCATGTAGGTACGCTGGTGGCTGTGGTGGTCGTCCTGCGCAAAGACATTATGGCGATCCTGCGCCATCCCATTCAAAAGCTGACGGGCATGCTCATCGTCGCGACCATTCCGGCGGTGGTGTTTGCTCTCTTGTTTAACGACTTCTTTACGGGCGCCTTTGAGGGAGGATATCTGGCCTTTGGCTTCATGGTGACGGCCCTGCTGCTGACGCTGGCAGAGCTGATTAGCGAGGCCATGACAAAGAAGAAAAACCACGTGACCTACGGCAATGCGGTGGCCATGGGCGTGCTGCAGGGGGTGGCGATTATGCCGGGCATCTCCCGCTCTGGCTCTACTATGGTGGGAGGCTTGCTCTGCGGAATAGACAGAAGCATGGTGGCAAGGTTTTCCTTCCTGATGTCCATCCCTGTGATTTTGGGATCCCTGGTGCTTCAGTCCTACCAGCTGTTTTCAGAGGGTGCGCACAGCGTTTACCTGGCGCCTACCATTATCGGGACTCTGTTTGCAGCAGCCAGCGGGTACTTTGCCGTCCGCTTTATGCTGAATTTAATTACCAAAAAGAAGCTCTACGGCTTCGCCATCTATACGGGCGCCCTGGGTGTGCTGGTGCTGCTGGACCAGTTGGTGTTCAACGTGGTTTTTGCCAATCCCTTTGTGTAAGAGGAGGCTATGGACAAAAGATATTTTTCCACCAAAAAGGACTTCAGTAGGCGAGAGCATAAGCGTTACGTTTATAAAGCAGTAAAATGGCTGCTTTGCCATACCTTCTTTAAGAGGATGAAGGTAGAGCGCTCGTATCCAGACGAGGGGCCAGAGCCTGTGCTTTATATTGCAAATCATTCAGGGGCCTTTGGCCCCATTTCCATGGTGTGTTTTTTTGACAGACGGGTGCGCCCCTGGGTCATCAGCGACGTCTGCTATATGCGTACCTTTCCCGCCTTTGCCAGAAAGGACTTTTTCCATCCGAAAAATCCGTTTTCCAAGGCCTTTTTCTGGGTGGCATCTTATGCTTTGGCGCCTTTAGGCTCCTGGGTGTTTACCAATGTGGAGGCAATCCCGGCCCACTTCAGCGGAAAGGTGGTGAAATCCATCGACAAAAGCATCGAGACGCTGGAGGAGGGCATCAGTGTTCTCATTTTCCCGGAAAAGAGGCAGTATTTCTCCCCCTACGTAGAGGAATTTCAGGACGGCTTTGCCTATGTAGCGAACCGCTATTATAAAAAGACAGGCAGGCGAATCAAAGTCGTCCCCGTATACTGCTGCCATGCGGATGGATATATTCACGTTGGCCGTCCCACTGTTTATGAGCCGGACAGGCCCTTCGTCCAGGAGAAACAGAGGCTGGCAGAGCATGCACGGGATGAAATCGACGCAATGGCCCGCAAATTTGGCGGGGATGTGGAATATGTGCCGGAGAATTATTCTCAAGGGGATGCCCCTGAGGAGGAGTGCTAGCCTGGCCGCCAGAAAAAAGAAACATGCTCCCCATGCCAACTGAGCAAAATGGGGAGCGTGTCGGGCAGGTGTGGCAACACAGAAAAATGCCAGCATGAAAATGCTGAATATCTGGGATGCCGGGAAAAGAATTGTTTACAGATGATTTTATCATAGGCCGGCAGAGGGCGAAAAGCTACTCACAGATTTTAGATTTTGCGCAAACTGAAATAGGGCTTGCAATATTGCGCAAATTTTTTTGCGAAAAATGGGGTTTTCTCTGCGCAAAATTACACGGGAATCTTGATTCTTCGGAAAATATGTTCTATAATTATGGTACAAATACTTTTTGGAATCTAAGGTGTGCAAGATGTTAAAAAAACGGACGACCAAGCAGTTGATTGAGGAATCCATCAGCGATTTGCTGCAAAAAGAGCCCTTTGAATCCATTACAGTGACGGACATTATCTCTAACTGCAACATTTCTCGAAGGACCTTTTACTATTATTTTAAGGATAAGTTCGACCTGGTGGAGCAGATTTTTTTAGAGGATTTGATGAACTTTTACGAGGTCTGCGGAGACAAGGTTTCCCGTAATACGGATATTTTTACCCGCTACCATTTTGAGGCCATCAAGCGGCGGTCTGCCTTTTATGCGAAAATTTTGCGGGACAGCTGGGCCTTTGATAAGTACTGTCAGATTGTAAAGGCGACGACCTCGGCGGTCAGCGAAGGCGCGGCGAAGCATCCGGAATCCTGGGGCAATTATTTTCATACCTCGTCCGTCTCCACCAGCGCCCGTTTTGTGCTGGACTGGGTGACGGATGGCTGTGTAATGCCCATTGACGACGCCATTGTGACCATGTGGCAGCTGCAGCCGGTGGCCATGGATATGAATCCAGCTCAACTGGAGGGGCTGCGGGCTCGCTTTTTAAGGAACGCCTATCCAGAGCAGGAGAAATAAAAACGGATTGCGCAGGGGTGAAGCAATGCGCTATAATCATCGCAGAGGGATACCTCTAAAAAAATAGGATGCAAGGAAAACGAGGTGGAAAAAATGCTGTTTCAAAGAGAGAAAAAGGCCCAGGAATTGCGCAAGAATTGCCGGGATGGGGAAGGAGCCGTTCTATTTGAGGCGTTTTGCCAGGCGGAGAGCCTGCCCAAGCCATACAGAATGTTTTCTGAGGCTGTTTTGGAGAAGGGCTGCTCTATCGGCAAGCATTTTCACGAGGGCGAGACGGAGATTTACTACGTCCTAGAGGGAAGGGCCACGATTGACGACAATGGCGCCACAGTGACAGCAGACAAAGGGGATATGCACATCTGCTATTCGGGACAATACCACAGCGTAAGAAACGATTGTGAAGAGCCGCTCAGGCTGCTCTGCGTCATTGCACGGGAGAGCTGACGGATGGTGCGCCGTCAGCAGGAGATGGAGCGGCAGGAGGCTGCTGCGGGCCAATGCTACCGCACCTTCCGCCAGGGGGAATATCCGCCCCATTTTGATTCTGTGGATGTGATTACAGTGAAGGCGGGTG
>DBGCIZ010000220.1:0-2469 GCA_048355355.1 Christensenellaceae bacterium
CCTTGGGCATGTTGAGGTAATAGGCGCCGCCTCCCATGGCCACTGCCACGTCCAGGCCGCCTGCGCCGATGGCAATCATGCCGATGCCGCCGCCTGTGGGCGTATGACTATCCGAGCCCAGCAGAGTAGCTCCAGGCACGCCAAACCGCTCCAGATTGACCTGGTGGCAAATGCCGTTGCCAGGGCGGGAGAAGTAGATGCCGTGCTTTTTCGCCACTGTTCTGATATAATTATGGTCGTCTGCATTCTCCGGGCCGGATTGCAGCGTGTTGTGGTCAATATACGCCACGGACTTTTTCGTCTTAACTCTGGGCACGCCCATGGCTTCAAACTGCAAATACGCCATGGTTCCCGTGGAATCCTGGGTCAGGGTATAGTCAATTTTGATTGAAATTTCGTTTCCCGCCTTCATTTCGCCCGAAACCAGGTGGGACTCCAGTATCTTGTAGGTCAGCGTCTTTCCCATAAACAACCTCCAAAAAATTTTTTCAAATGTAAATACACAGGGCTTACCTCAGCAGCCCCCGATTTCCGCAACAGGCTGGCAGCTTCGCGGTCCGTCCTCTTCCCTCGGCGCGAAAGGAGCTATCTCCGCCAGTTTAAATACTTATCTTAAATTTTACGTCCAAACCGACAAAATTGCAAGAGATTTGCTTGCTATTTTCTTTCAGGCGTGTTTATAATGATAGAAATGCAGAAAAAAGGAGCTGACTATGAAGGTCTGGGGAAAGCAATATTTCAACAATCAAATCAAAATCTCCTATGCAGCGGAGAGCGCGCTGGACGACCCCTCTGACGCGTTGATGGACTGTCTGGAGCAGATTTACAAGCATCTGGACATGGCCGAGCCAGTCTGGGTGACCAAGCACGCCCGGGAGCTTTCCGTCTTTCGCAAAACAAAATTTCTGCCTGCGGACTTTTTAGAGCCGGTAAAATTCGATTTTTTTGAAATTGAGCTTTTGGCTGAATGATAGCGGTGTTTTTGGTCATACTATCAGCGAAAGGAGTTGATAGGTTTGAATTACACATCGCTGACCTTAATCATTATCGGCGCGATAAACTGGCTGCTCATTGGCCTGTTTCAATTCGACCTGGTTGCGTGGATTTTCGGCGGGCAGGGCGCTGTCGTCAGCCGCATTATCTATGCCCTCGTAGGAATCGCCGGCCTTTGGGCCCTGTCTTTCTACGGCAAGCTCAAGCGTAACCGGGATTGACGCGGCAGAGCAGGGCTTGCAGGAAGGCGCAAGACTGTGCGTTTCCCTTTAAGCTTTGCGGCAGCCGCCTGCGGGGTTGCTCCCCCGCCGCATTTATGCTTTCCAAACGAAGCCCCGGCAGTTTGCCGGGGCTTTCAACGTGGCGTCAGCCGCCATTTTCTATCCATCCTTCCGCATCATATCCTTCATCTTCATCAGCCGAATCAGGGTTCCTCTCTCGTTTTCCTCCAGCTTCATGGTAATGTATTGAATGGTTTCCTTTAGCTGCGGAATCATGACGTATTCCAGGGCGTTGACCCGCCTTCTGGTCTTTTCAATTTCGTCCGCCAGCATGTTGCATGTTTTCTCCAGCTCTGCCAGCCGCAGCAGGCTGGGGAGCGCCTCCGTCAGCTTATCCACCGCCACATCCAGCTCTCCTGAGGTGCGCAGCAGTCCGTAGGGATAAAAGCTCCGCTCCTCCTCCACAATCGAAAAGCCTATTTTTGGGACAGTCACGCTCATAATATTGTTTTTTGAGACCTCCAGCTTTACCTGCCGCGCTGGCAGGGCCAGAGCCTCGTCCATATCCTCGGGCGCCATGGTCAGGCTTGCGCCAAGGAAGCTTCTCTGGACATCTCCCAGCTGGGCCTCCACATATTCCCGAAGGCGCTTATTCTCTTTAATCAGCTCCATAAAGCGGCGAACCATCTCGTCCCGCTTATCCTTTAAAAGCTTATGCCCGCGGACCGCGGTTGCCAACCTTTTTTTGAGCCTTGTCAGCTCCATTCTAGTGGGATTGACCCGCATCGCTGCCATGCTAACGCTCCTCGTCCTCCGCCCTTGCAGGCAGGTATTTCTCAATATACTCGTCTCTAATGCGCTTCAGCTCTGCCTTAGGCAAAATGGAGAGAAGCTCCCAGCCCAGATTCAGCGTTTCCTCAATGGTGCGGTCTGCGGCGTAGCCCTGAGACACGTATTGCCGCTCAAATTCGTCCGCAAAGCTGGCGTAAAGCTGATCCGTGTCGGAAAGAGCCGCGTCCCCCAAAATCTGCGAAAGCTCCTTTGCCTCCTTGCCTCTGGCATAGGCCGAGAAGAGCTGATTCATGGTGTCTGCATGGTCCTCCCGCGTCTTTCCCCTGCCGATGCCCTTATCCTTCAGCCTGGAGAGAGAGGGCAGCACGTCGATTGGCGGGGTAATGCCTTTTCTATAAAGCTCCCGCGAGAGAATAATCTGCCCCTCGGTAATATAGCCCGTCAGGTCGGGGATGGGGTGGGT
>DBGCIZ010000221.1:0-12854 GCA_048355355.1 Christensenellaceae bacterium
TATCCGCTTTCAGGAGAGAGCCTGCGCGAGTGTTTCACCATGGCGCAGAGCGCAGGCGCCCTTAGGGAAAACGCCCCGCTGGGATGAGCGGGGAGCTAAATTATTTGGAGAGCATACCGCTTTCTTTTATTTTGCGGACAGCCAACTGGATTTTTTCCGGCGGCGCGGTGAGAGCGAAGCGGACATACTCTCTGCCGAGAGAGCCGAAATTTTCGCCGGGAACGCACATCACGCCGGTTTTTTCCAACAGCTCCATGGCAAAGGAGAAGGAATCCGTATATCCCTCCGGCAGATGGGCCCAGACGAACATGGTTGCCTCCGAATCGGGGACGTCCCAGCCGATGGAGCGGAGCCCGCCGCAAAGGGCGTCCCGGCGCTGGCGGTAAAGCGCCCGGTTCCGCTCCAAAATATCCTGCGGACCGTTGAGGGCGGCAATGGCTGCCCTTTGAATGGGCAAAAACACGCCATAGTCAATCTGAGAGCGTATTTTTTTGAAATGAGAGATAATCTCCCGGTTGCCCAGGGCAAAGGAAATCCGCGCCCCGGTCAGGTTATAGGACTTGGAGAGGGAGTTGAACTCAATCCCCACATCCATGGCGCCTGGAACGGAGAGGAAGGAGATGCCCGGCTTGCCGGTGAATACAATCTCGGAATAGGCATTGTCGTGAATGACGGCAATGTTGTACCTTTTGGCAAAGGCAATCAATTTCTCGTAAAATTCCTCGTCGGCAACGGTAGTCACCGGATTGTTGGGATACGAGACGACAATGACCTTAGCCGCCTCTGCGACGGCGCGGGGAATCGCCTCAAAATCCACTAAAAAGTGGTTTTCCCGCAGCAGCGGCGCTTCATAAAGCTTGGCGCCTGCCATGCGTGGGCCAAAGGAAAAAATGGGGTAGCCCGGGTTGGTGACGATGACGGTATCCCCCGGGTTAATGAGGGAAAAGGCAATATGGGCGCAGCCCTCCTGGGAGCCGTTGACCGAGGTCACCTGGTCCGGCGTCAGAGGTACGCCATAGCGGCGGCTATACCACTGGATGACGCTTTCCGTCAGCTCGGGAAGGTCCATGAGGGCATAGCCATAGTTGGCCGGGTCAGCCGCAGCCTGGGAAAGGGCATCCACAACATGCCTGTCCGGCAGAAAATCGGGGGTGCCTACGTGAAGGTGAATCAGCTCCCGGCCCTGGGCGGCCAGCTCTCGCCGTTTGGCCTCTAATACGGAAAAAATGTTAGGTTGAATATCATCTGCAAGCTTGGAAGAAATCATGTCTGCTCCGCTCCTTACTGAATTCGTCGTTTCTCTACAAAACTACACAATACCACATCAGGGCTGAGAAGGCAATGCCTTGGCCTGCCAGACCATGGCATATTCCCGCTGCCCCGTGTCTGAGTCTAGCTGCTCCTGCTGAATGCGGAAGCCCCCTCGCTGATAAAAGCGGACGGCGCGCCGGTTTTTTTCATAGACGTGGAGGGAGAGGGCGGGCCATATGTCCTGGGCAAAGCGAAGCAGCTGGCGCCCAACCCCGCGGGACTGGCTGCGGCTTCGGACAAACAGGCCGGCAATGTAGCTATCTATCAGGCCCAGAAAGCCCTCCGCGGCGCCATCCTCGCTTTCATAAACGTATACTTGAGCCTGCGGAAGCTGCCTGCGGACGGACGCTGCGTTGGACTGCCAATAGGCGGCGGGCAGAAAATCATGGGCCTGGAGATTCGCCTCCAGCCAAATTTCCATCAGAGCATCTAGGTCATCCTGCCGCGCAAGCCGTATCATGGTATTCCTCCCTGCCTTTTTTCTTATTATAGCGGAGGAGGCTTTCCGTGGCAAATCAGTGGCCAGGGAAGGAAAAGGCTGTGCATTGGGCGAATTAACCGTATTTTTACAAAACTGCGAGGCTGCGCCGTTGAATAAACGCAGGATTAATGGTACAATAAACTGTAAAAATTTATTTGCGAGAAAGGCAGTCGAAATGGCGTTATTTAAATTTGAAGATAAGCTGCTCAAGCAGGCCCGCAAAAAGGCCGACAAGGTAGAGGAGCTGAAAATACAGTTTCAGGGGCTGAGCGACGATGCGCTCAGAGCCAAGACGGACGAATACAGGCAGCGGTATCAGCAGGGGGAAAGCCTGGATGACCTGCTGCCAGAGGTGTTTGCCCAGGTGCGCGAGGCCAGCAAACGTGTGCTGGGCATGGAGCATTTTTATGTTCAGCTGATTGGCGGGATTATTCTGCATAACGGCGACATTGCCGAGATGAAAACAGGCGAGGGCAAGACGCTGGTGGCTACGTTGCCCGCCTGTCTCAACGCATTGACGGGCAAAGGCGTTCACATCGTAACGGTCAACGACTACCTGGCCAAGAGAGACAGCGAGTGGATGGGGATGCTCTATCGGTTCCTGGGCTTCTCCGTCGGCCTGGTGACAAAGGACATGGATAGGGAAGCGAAAAAGCAGGCATACCAGGCGGATATCCTCTACGGCACAAACAACGAGCTGGGTTTTGACTATCTGCGCGACAATATGGCCGTCTATAAGGAACGCATGGTGCAGCGGGAGCTGAATTATGCCATTGTGGACGAGGTGGACTCCATCCTCATAGACGAGGCGCGTACGCCCCTCATTATTTCCGGCCCGGGAGACGAGAGCACGGATTTATACATCCGGGCCAATGCCTTTGTGCGCACCCTGAAAAAAGAGGATGACTTCGTCCTGGACGAAAAGGCGAAAACCTCCAACCTGACGGAAGAGGGAATCAAAAAGGCGGAGCGGTACTTTGGGGTAGAAAATTTTGCTGATGTGGAAAACACGGAGCTGAACCACCACGTCTATCAGGCGCTGAAGGCAAACTACCTCATGAAGCGAGACACGGACTATGTGGTGCAGAATGGGGAGGTTATCATCGTAGACGAGTTTACTGGCCGGCTGATGACGGGCAGACGGTATTCCGAGGGACTTCACCAGGCCATTGAGGCTAAGGAGGGCGTGGAGGTAGCGCGGGAATCCAAGACGTTGGCCACCATCACCTTCCAAAATTTCTTCCGGCTATATCACAAGCTGGCGGGCATGACGGGCACGGCCAAGACAGAGGAGGAGGAGTTCCGCCAGATTTACAATCTGGCCGTCGTGGAGGTGCCGACCCATAAGCCTATGGCCCGGAAGGACCTGCATGACGTCATTCTTCCCTCGGTGAAGGAGAAGTTTGAGGCGGTCATTGAGGAAATCTGCCAGATTCACCAGACGGGGCAGCCCATACTGGTGGGCACTGTCTCCGTAGAAAATAGCGAAATCCTGAGCAAAATGCTGAAAATGCGGGGCGTCAAGCACCAGGTTTTGAATGCCAAGCACCACGAAAAGGAGGCGCAGATTGTCGCCCAGGCTGGAAAATACGGAGCGGTGACCATCGCAACCAACATGGCCGGCAGAGGAACGGATATTTTGCTGGGCGGCAACCCGGACTTTTTGGCAAAGAGCGAAATGCGCCGCCTGGAATACGACGAAAATATGATTTACGAGGCATCCAGCCATGTCGCCACAGAGGATGCTGAAATTCTAGCAGCGCGACAGGTCTATCAGGAACTTTATGAAAAATACAAGAAGGAGACGGACGCGGAGCACGAGCAGGTGGTGGCCGCAGGGGGACTCTGCATTATCGGCACGGAGCGGCACGAGAGCCGTCGGATTGACAACCAGCTGCGCGGCAGAAGCGGCCGCCAGGGAGACCCGGGCACCTCGCACTTTTACGTGGCCTTGGAGGATGACCTGATGCGCCTCTTCGGCGGAGAGCGGATCAAAAATATTTTGGAGCGGTTTTCCGGCGGGGAGTCGATTCCCCTGGAGTACGGCTTTATGACAAAGCAGATTGAAAAGGCGCAGAAGCGGATTGAGGAGCGAAACTTTCAGATTCGGAGCCATGTGCTGAAATACGACGACGTCATGAACCAGCAGCGCGCCGTCATCTACGGTCAGCGGCGGAAGGTGCTCATGGGGGAGGACATCAGCGAAAATATCCAAGGCATGATTCAGGGCGTGATAGAGGGCGAGATGGATTTGCATTGCCCGGCGGACCAGTACCCAGAAGAGTGGGACCAGAACGCCCTACGCCTGGCCATTGACGCGGTGATTCCCGAGCCAAAGCTGAAGCTCTTTGACGGGGTGGACATTACCAAGCTGGATAATAAGTCCGCCAAGGCCATGATTGTAGAGCAGGCAAAGCAGGCCTATGCAGAAAAGGAGGCGGATTTCGCCAGACAGAGCCTGAACATGCGGGAGATTGAGCGCATCGTTCTGCTGCGGGCAGTGGACACCAAGTGGATGGACCATATCGACAATATGGATCAGCTGCGGCAGGGCATTGGCCTTCGGGCCTACGGCCAGTCCGACCCGGTGGTGGCATACCGCAAGGAGGGCTTCGACATGTTCGACGCCATGGTGGAATCCATTGAGATTGACACGGTGAAAATGCTGTTCCGCGTCAAGGTGACCAGCAGGGTAGAGCGGCAGCAGAAGGAGACGCCCACCACGTCGTCCCACGGGGAGCAGGAGCGCAAAAAGCCGGTTTCCGTGCGGCGAACGGAGAAAAAGGTGGGGCGGAACGACCCATGCCCCTGCGGCAGCGGCAAGAAGTATAAAAACTGCTGCGGCAGGCAGGCGTAACAATACAGGTGGGGGAGAACGTATGATACTATTAGACGAGCAAAAGGCGAAGCTTCAGGAAGCGCAAAAAATGCTGGAGGAGGCGGGAGAGTCTCTCAACATTGGGGCGCTACGAGAGGAGCTGGACGGATATAAAAAGAAAATGGAGGAGCCGGATTTTTGGGATGACGTAGACGCAGCGAACAAGCTGACCAAAAAGGCGCGGCCCCTGGAGACCAAGCTGCAGGACTATAACGACCTGAAAACGGCCCTGGAGGATGCGGAAACGCTGATTTTGATGGCAGAGGAGGAGGACGACGACAGCCTGCAGGGCGAGATTGACGAGGCGGTGGAGAAGGGCCACGCCATGGCGGAGAAGTTTCGTCTGGCGGCTCTCTTGAAAGGGCCCTACGACAGCAACAGCGCCATCATCTCCCTCCATGCGGGGGCTGGCGGAACAGAGGCCCAGGACTGGGTCTCCATGCTATACCGCATGTATACCCGCTGGGCTGAGCGGCACGACTATGGCGTCAAGGTGCTGGACTATCTGGACGGCGAGGAGGCGGGCATCAAGAGCGTCACCATGGAAATCGACGGCCTCAATGCCTACGGCTATTTGCAGGCGGAAAAGGGGGTGCACAGGCTGGTGCGCATTTCGCCCTTTGATTCTTCGGCACGACGGCACACCTCCTTTGCGTCCGTAGACGTCATGCCCAAGCTGGAGGACGATGACGACGATATTGAAATCCCGGCGGACGACATTAAGATGGATGTGTTCCGCTCCTCCGGCGCAGGCGGACAGCACGTGAATAAGACCTCTTCGGCGGTTCGGCTGACCCACATTCCTACGGGCATCGTGGTATCCTGCCAGAATGAGCGCTCGCAGGTGCAAAACAGGGAGACCTGCATGAGCATGCTCAAGGCCAAGCTGATTGAAAAGCGGGAGAGCGAGAAAAAGGCAGAGCTGCAGAGCCTGAAGGGGGACATGAAGAAAATCGAATGGGGGAGCCAGATTCGCTCCTACGTATTCCATCCCTATAACCTGGTGAAGGATCATAGAACCGGGGAAGAAATGGGGAATATTTCGGCCGTGATGGACGGAGAGATCGACCCGTTTATCAACGCATATCTCATTATGAGCTGAGGAAAGAGGGGCTATGCTGGAGACAATCATTGTTTTTTTAGGCGTTATTTTAGACCAGCTGACCAAGCTTTGGGCATCTGGCTCATTGCAGGGCGCAGGAGTCGTCCAGGTTATTCCGGGAGTGCTGAACTTCCGCTACATTGAAAACACGGGGATGGCCTTTGGCCTGTTTGGAAACGGCACGTGGATTTTAACCATTGCGTCCCTGGTGCTATCTGTTTTGCTGACGATTGTCATCGTGAAATACAGAAAAAAATATCCCCGCTTCCCTATGATTTGCGTGGCGCTGATCTTGAGCGGGGCCATTGGCAACCTGATAGATAGGGCGTTTGCAGGCTATGTGGTAGACTTTATTGAGTTTGCCTTTGTGAATTTCGCCGTGTTTAATGTGGCCGACGTCTGCGTCACGGTAGGGACGGTGATGCTGATTGTATATATGCTGTTCTTTATGAATAAAAGGAGAGAGAACCATGGACCTGGAACGGAAGCTGCAACGGCTGGAGCGGAAAAAGCTGTCTCTGGAGGCGAAGCAGGCGAGAGCGGAGAAGAGGCAGGCCAAGCTGCTGGAACAACAGAAGAGGGTGAGCAAGACGCTGGCGGAACTGAGCAAGAAAAAGACAAGGCTGACTCGTGACATGGATGAGCTGAGGCGGAAGCAGGCCAGAGAGCTAGCGGGAAAGCAGGACGGCGCAGCCCGTGGATGATCGGATTTTCACTGTCCCTGAGGATAGCGGGGACAGGCTGGATACATATTTAAGCGGGCATGTAGAGGGGTTGACCCGCTCTGCGGCAAAGGTGCGGCTGGAGCGGGGCGACGTCACCGTGAACGGAGAGGTAAAGCCGCCGAAATATAAGCCGAGGAGGGGGGATGTCATTGCAATCTCCCTGGAGCAGGAGCAGCGGCCCGATTTAACACCCCAGAATATCCCTCTGGATATCGTCTATGAGGACGAATCCATGGCCGTGGTAAACAAGCCGAAGGGCATGGTGGTCCATCCGGCGGCGGGAAATCCCGACGGGACGTTGGTCAACGCATTGCTTTATCACATCCGGGATCTTTCCGGCATCAACGGAGAGCTGCGGCCAGGCATCGTCCACCGGCTGGATAAGGACACCACAGGCCTTTTAGTGATAGCCAAAAACGACCAGGCTCACGTGGTGCTGGCAAAGCAGATTCAGGAAAAAACGGCGGCCCGTATTTACGATGCCCTGGTGTATGGCCGGATGGGGGAGGGCAGCGGAACCATCGATTTGCCCATCGGCAGGCATAGAACGGATCGGAAGCGGATGGCGGTTGTGCCGGGCGGACGGCGGGCCATAACCCACTATGAGGTAGTGCGGGTGTTTGAGAGGTACACCCTGCTGAAGCTGAAACTGGGGACGGGGAGAACCCATCAAATCCGGGTGCACCTTTCCCATACAGGCCATCCCGTGGTGGGGGACGAGGTATATTGCAAAATAAAGCCGCCCTTTGCAACCCAAGGGCAGATGCTCCACGCGGGGGAACTTTCCCTGAACCACCCGGTCACCGGGGAGCGGATGACCTTCAGGGCGCCGTTGCCCCAGTACTTCGCGGATATTTTAGCCAAACTGAGATAAAAAGCAACGCCTAAGCGTTGCTTTTTTGTGTCAGGTGTACTTGCTTGCGAACGAGAAAAAAGCCAGCGGAATGCCTCCCGCCGGCTTTGAAAGTCACTTCGTCCTTATAGAATGTCGATATATTCCCCTGCAAGGGCCTTATTCATGCTGCGGACGGCGCAGAACTTGCCGCACATTGAGCAGGTGTCGTCATATTCCGGCTTGCGCTCCTCGCGGATACGCTTGGCCGTTTCGGGGTCGATAGCGCAGGCCCACTGAGCCTCCCAGTCCAGATTCCGGCGGGCGTCTGCCATTTTGTCGTCCATCTCCCGGGCGCCCCGGACTCCCTTGGCGATGTCTGCCGCATGGGCAGCGATTTTAGAGGCGATGATGCCCTGCTTGACGTCCTCAACATTGGGAAGGGCCAGGTGCTCTGCCGGCGTAACGTAGCAGAGGAAGGCCGCGCCGGAGGCAGCCGCAATGGCGCCGCCGATGGCGGAAGTGATGTGGTCATACCCCGGGGCAATGTCTGTCACAATGGGGCCGAGAACATAGAAGGGTGCGCCCATGCAAATAGACTGCTGCACCTTCATGTTGGCGGCGACCTGATCCATGGGCATGTGGCCGGGCCCCTCAACCATCACCTGGACGTCTTTTTCCCAGGCCCGCTTGGTCAGCTCGCCCAGACGGACCAGCTCTTCAATTTGGCAGACATCCGTGCCGTCAGCCAGGCAGCCGGGCCGGCATGCGTCGCCAAGGGAGATGGTCACATCGTATTCCCGGCAGATATCGAGGATTTCATCGTAATATTCATAGAAGGGATTTTCCTCCCCGGTCATGCACATCCAGGCGAACACCAGAGAACCGCCCCGGGAGACGATGTTCATCTTCCGCTTATGCTTGCGGATTTGCTCAATGGTTTTGCGGGTAATGCCGCAGTGCAGCGTGACGAAATCCACGCCATCCTCTGCATGAAGGCGGACTACATCGATAAAATCCTTAGCGCTCAGGGTAGCCAGGTCCCTTTGATAGTGGATGACGGAATCATACACTGGAACTGTGCCAATCATGGCGGGGCATTCAGAGGTCAGCTTCCGGCGGAAGGGAATGGTATCGCCATGGGAGGAAAGGTCCATAATGGCGTGGGCGCCCAAGTGAATGGCGCTCATGACCTTTTCCATTTCGATATTGTAATCCTTGCAATCCCGCGATACGCCAAGGTTTACGTTAATCTTGGTCTTGAGCATGGAGCCGACGCCCTCGGCATCCAGGCAGGTGTGGTTTTTGTTGGCGCAGATGACCACTTTGCCAGAGGCAACCAGAGGCATCAGCTCGTCGATGGTCATGCGCTCCTTTTTCGCGACAGTTTCCAGCTCCGGGGTGACGATTCCCCGGCGGGCGGCGTCCATCTGTGTCGTGTATTCTCTCATATAAGCTCTCCTTACTATTGTTAAAAAATAAGGCTGCCCTACAGGACAGCCTCAAAAAGACCAATGACGCTTCCTTCGGCGGCATTACCCGCATCAGGTAATTCGGGTCGAGACGAATCTCCTCTCAGCCTAAGCTCCCCGGGTGGTGATACTATTTGTCTCCATTATATCGGCCCGAAGGCCGGATGTCAACGATTTAATCCTCCAAGAGAACCATTTGCTGCTTATTCACATCGCCGCTGCCCAGAGTGACGACGATGTCGCCCGGCTGCCAATGCTCCTTCAGGTAGGCCTTGATATCCAAGAAGGTTGGCAAATAGACGCAGTTATGGGAATGGGCATTAATCAAATCGACGATTTCGGTGGCGTGAATATCCCCCCGGTCGATATCCCTGCCGGGGAAAATATCCGGCATGAGAACCGTATCGGCATCGTCAAAGGCCAGGCCATATTTTTCCTTCAGCGTCCGGGCCCGCGTAAAAGAATTACACTGGAACAGCACCCACAGCTTCTTATGGGGATACCGCTTGGCCGCGGCCAAGCACGCCTTGATTTCCGTGGGGTGGTGCGCGTAATCGTGGAAAATTTTTACGCCGTCCTTTTCACCGATAAGCTGGAAGCGGCGGCCCGCCAGATGATAGTGCAGAAGGGCTTTAGCGCTCTCAACAAAGGAAATTCCGAAAATTTCGTAGGCCAGAGCCGTGGCGGCCAAGGCGTTTTGAACGTTATGATCCCCCGGGACGTTGAGAACGATTCTGCCCATGACCTTGCCCTCCTTCAGCACGTCAAAGGTGGGGCAGCCCAACTCGTCGTATGCTACGATTTTAGGAGCATACATACTATCGCCGGAAAGGGAATAGGAAATCAGCTTGCCGCTATAGCCCTCCAGCGCCTTGCGGGTGTTGGCATCGTCCGTATTGGCGAAAAGAATGCCATCCGCAGGCAAAAGGGAGATGAAATCCCGAAAGGTTTCGATAATCTCTTCAATATTTTTATAGTAGTCCAAATGGTCGTCGTCAATATTGTTTAAAATGATGTACTTGGGATGCAGGGTGAGAAAGCTGCGGACGTATTCGCAGGCCTCCGTAATAAAGCAGGAACTATCCCCCAATTTGACGCCGCCGCTGAGAAAATCCACCTCGCCGCCTACGTGAACCGTAGGGTCAATGCCCGTGTCCTTGGTAATCAGAGCCAGCATAGAAGTGATGGTGGTTTTGCCGTGGCAGCCGGAGACGCAGACAACATCCTCATAGTCCTTGCTCAAAAGGCCAAGGAGCACAGAGCGCTCCAGCATGGGCAGACCATGGCTCTTGGCATAGGCAAACTCGGGATTCTCTGGCTTGATGGCCGCCGTATAGACCACAAGACCGGCATTTTTAACATATTCCTCACTGTGCCCAATCTGGACGGGAATGCCACGGTTGATGAGAATCTGGGTGAAATTAGATTCCCGGGCATCGGAGCCGTCTACAGTGTAGCCCAGCTTGTGCATAATCTGGGCGAGACCGCTCATAGAGCAGCCGCCAATGCCGATAAAGTGCACCCGCTTATCTTTAAAATCCTTTAAATCTATCATGATAACGTCCTTTCTATTCCGCAAGCCTTATTCTTCCCCCGTTTGGTAATTTATACGCGAAAAGGCGAGGCCATATATCGAAAGCGCCCAATTCTGACCAGCTGCTTTTTCGCAGCGCTCTCGAGGCGCAGAAAAACTAGGGCCTACGCCCTTAGATAAAATTCATTATACAGGACGGCGCCTATATTTATCAAGAAAATCTTAAAAAAAACTGGATGTTTGTCCAGAGATATGGTAAAATACGAACAGTAATAAAGAAAAGCGAAAAAACATACGGATGTTTAAGGACGGTTTATTATGAAGGGGATTACAAGAAAGGACAGATTATGCGGTATTACCGCTATATTGACGGAGCATCCAAATGTGCTCTATTCTTTAACCTATTTTTCTGAAAAGTTCGGGGCGGCAAAATCCAGCCTGAGCGAAGATATTGGCATCATCAAGCAGGCGCTGCAAAATTTGCAGCTGGGCGATATTGAAATTGTCATTGGCGCAGGTGGTGGCGTTCGGTTTGTTCCTAAGGTAGAGGAGGAAAAGCGGGAAGAAATCGTTGGCAAATTAATCGCCAAACTTTCCGATGCATCCCGAATTCTGCCGGGCGGTTTTATTTATACGGCGGATATTTTCCTGTCTCCAGGAGAGGTGGAGGATTTGGCCCGGCTGCTTTGGGGCTCTTTTTGCAAAGCAGCGCCGGATTATGTGGTGACGGTGGAGGCAAAGGGAATCCCCTTGGCGCTGGCAGTGGCAAAGCTGTTTGGAAAGCCGCTTATCGTCGCCCGCAAGGGAAATAAGATGACAGAGGGCTCCGTCGTGACCATCAACTATTTATCCGGCTCGTCCAGAAGAGTGCAGACCATGTCCCTTTCAAAACGGGCAGTGATCGAGGGAAGAAGGGCCCTGATTATTGACGACTTTTTGGCGGGCGGGGGAACAGTCCGCGCAGTCTGCGACTTGATGCGGGAGTTCAATATTACGGTGGCAGGTATTGGCGTGGCGATTTCCACCAAATATCCGGCAAAAAAGCGGGTGAGCGAATTTAAAAGCATAGTAGAATTAGAAGAGGTAGACGAGGAATTGGGGGTAATTCGCCTCCAGGCAAAAAAATAGCCGCTGAAATTAGCGCAAAAAAAGGAATCAATGCTTTTATGGCGAATAATTAATAAATAAAGACAACATTGTGACAGGCGTTTTATATCCGGAGGAAGAAAAATGAATATTACTGACATTAGAGTAAGAAGGGTCAATGCGTCTGACAAAATGAAGGCTGTGGTATCAGTGACCTTTGACAATGCTTTTGTGGTACACGACATGAAAATCATTGAGCGGGATTCCGGCCTATTTGTTGCTATGCCCAGCCGAAAGACGCCCAGCGGAGTTTATAAGGATGTTGCGCATCCCATCAACGCGGAGACGAGAAAAGAGCTTCATACCAAAATTCTCGAGCGCTATTTTGCGTTGCTGGAAAATGAAGAGGAGGACGGCTATGGAGAGGAGAATGCGTGGTAGGTGGAATCGGTAGGGGGGATTGCACGGACGCTAATAAAATCACAGGCGCTTTGGCGAAAAGCCCAGCGCCTTTTTTTGACGATGCAGAAAGAAGAGGGACAATGCGGCTGAATACACACTTTTTTGAAACTTACGCCATGATTTCTCTGGCAGACCTGCTGGGGGAACGCTATGCGGGCCTGGAAAATCTGGACCGGCCAGATTTGCAGGACCCGCGGAGGGGGATTGGCATTGAGGTCACGCGAGCCATGGATGAAACCAGGGAAAAGGAACTGGAAATGGAGGACGAAATTGCAGGACGAACCAGGGGGATGCGCCGCTTTATGCAGCTGGGAGAGAGCTTTTCACGGCACGCAGAGGAGGAAGGCGCAATTTATGCGGCAAAATGGTGGAACATGGTGCTTTCGCTGAAGCGCGCTATGGAGAAAAAAGTGGGCAGGCTGCAAAGCGGCGCCTACGGAAACTTTGACGAATTTGGACTTTACATTTTTTCGGCAGACGACTTGACTTTGCAGGAGGCAGCAGGCGCCATGGAGGAGATGAATCGGCTGCAGAACGGCGCTGCGTTGCAATATGCCAAGCTGTTTCTCAATCAAATTCAAAAAATGTACGTCTGCGACCTGGAGCGGCAGACGATACAGGAATACTATATTAAAGAAGAAAAGCAGCAGTTTTATTTTGAAACAGCTCTGCGCAGAATTTAATTTGAAAAAATTTTTACATAATTTTGTGCATAATTGGGGCGAATTTTGCATAAAAAAACAGGATTTTTTGAGTTTTACGAACAAAAGGTATGGTTTTGAGGAATTCGTTATGGCCAGGAGGCGAACGAGGCAGATGTGGGAAGGTAAGAAGGTACGAAGGAGGGCGCATAAAAAAAGTAGTTGACAGGGGAGGGAAGAGGGTGGTAAGATAGGGAAGCACTCTTGAGAAAGGGTGCGAACCTTGAAAAGAGAAGAGCGCAAAAGAAGAAGCAGAAAATTCCGAAGAGC